>JASLEW010000401.1 GCA_030150965.1 Thermoanaerobaculia bacterium
AGCGTAGCAGGGACTACGGTGAGGAGGCGGTCGCGGCTGCCGCCTGTCGCGACACTCCCGGCAGGTCGCAACGCCGCCAGGGAGCCGGAGGGCAAGCGAATACCATACGAACTGGCCGTGCGGGACACTAGACCTGGGCCGGGGAGCCCACGTCGAGGATCAGGTGCAGGCGCCCCGCGGAGGGATGCTCGTTGAGGGCGGTGTGGGGGACGTCGACTCGGGTCTGGTAGAGCCGGCCGCGCTCCAGGTGCACGGCAAGCAGCCAGTCCTCCCGCTTCGCATCCAGGCTGTCGGCCCAGGCGAAGAGGTTCTGCGGGGTCGTGATCAGGGGCACGTGCACCCTGGAGGTGACCCCCTCGTAGACGTCGTCGGTATGGAGGGTCCAGGCGAAGCCGGGCAGGTTCCACTGGAGATAGCGGGTGTCCCCCACCGGCGCGCCCAGGAGGGCACCACAGCGGGCGCACAGCTCCTGGAGGCGGTTGAGCGGCCCGGCTCGGGACTTGAGCAGGAGCAGCACCACGGGGACGGTCGAGAAGTGGACGGTGATCCAGTAGCGCGGGTGCTCGGTCACCTCGAAGCGCTCGTTGCGGACGTCGCCTTCGGCCGCGCGGAACAGCTCCCAGGGATCGGTCACGTCGGTGATCGGCACGCAGACCGACCCGGTGCCCGGGATGTGGGAGGGGATCTCGGCGCCGGATTCCAGGTGCTCGCGCAGGGCCTCGGTGTAGGGCGAGATCTCCGCTTCGAGCTCCCGCAGGTCCGCCTCGCTCCAGCCGATCCGGAGCTCCGCGCAGAGGCTGCCGACGTCGATGGCGATCATGGGTCCAGCCCATCCTCCCCGGTCCTGCCCCACGCTAGCGAAGGCGGTCCGGCGCCACTTCTCCCGGATTGCTCGTCCCGCAATGCGGGAGAAGCCGCCGCCGGAGCCGGGGTGCTACACCGGTTGCCTTGAACCCGACTCGGCGACAGATCCTCGAACGCAACCGCCTCGAGTACGACGACGCGGCCGATCCCTACTGGCGGCTGACGGTCTACGACGCCGTTCACGACGGCTGGTGGTTTTCGAGCATCGGCGGCCGCCGCGCCCTCGACTGGGTGGCCGGCCGCGCCGGGCTCGGGCCCGGCAGCGAGGTGCTGGAGCTCTGCTCGGGACTGGGGGACGCCTGCCGTTACCTGGCACAGCGCTGCGGTTGCCGGCTGACCGGCGTCGAGATCAACCGCCGGCAGGTGGGGAGCGCCCGGCGGCGGCTGGCGCTCGGCAGCCCGGAGCTCCGCCGGCGCGTCCGGCTGGTCCGCGGGGACGTCCTCGGGCTCCGCGGCAGCGGCCGTTACGACGTCGTGTACGCGCTCGATTCGCTGATGCTGCTGGCGGACCGCGCGGGGATCCTCGCCACCGCCCGGGCGCTCCTCCGGCCCGGCGGACATGCCGCCTTCGCGGACGTGCTGGCCGGCCCTGCCTGCACGCCGGAGGTGCGCCGTTTCGTCTGGGAGGAGGACGGCATCCTCGGGCTTCCCGACCCCGCGGGGCAGCTGGAGCAGCTTGCCGGAGCCGGCTTCCAGGCGGCCGAGATCCTCGACCGCACCGACCTGGCGGTCGACTGTTTCGCCCGGGTCGAGGCGGCCTCGGTGGAGCACCGGGAGGAGCTGATCGCGGCCAAGGGGGAGGCGCGCTACAGGAGCTGGCTTGACAATGCCGGCACGTACGGGCGTTACTTTCGAGACGGGGCGCTGGTCTATGCCCTGTTCACCGCCCGCTCGCGGCGGTGAGGCGGCCGCCTCCCGCCGGCCGTGACGCCCGAGAGGGGGAGCGCGAATGAGAGGAGGTAGCGTCCTCGCCGTGCTGGCCGGCTACGTGACCACCGCCGTCGCCGTGGTCGCCGCCGACTCCACCCTCGGAGCCGTCTTCCCAGGCGCCTTCCCGGAGCCGGCCGCGCCCGGAGCCCTCTCGCCCGCGCCCGGCTGGCTGGCGGTCATCCTCCTCTACAGCTTCGTCTTCGCGGTGGCGGGAGGGTATGTCGCGGCCTGGGTGGCCCGGCGGGCGGAGCGCCGCCATGCCCTGGCCCTAGGGCTCCTGATGGAGGCGCTCACCCTCGCGGAGTGGTACGCGACACGCGGCCTGCGGCCCACCGGCTACCACCTCCTGCTGGCGCTGCTGCCGATACCGGCGACGCTGCTCGGCGGCCTGCTGCGCGAAGCGAGGGGCCGCCGCGCCACGCAGGGCGCCTCAGGGTAGGAGCTTGCCGGTGACGGTGTGCTTGGCCCGGTAGGCCGCCAGCAGCTCCTGGCCGGTCTCGAGCAGCTGCCGCGCCTCGGGCGACTGATTCCGCTGCGCCTCCTGCTGGGCGAAGGTCACCGCCCAGACCGCGGTCTCGACCGCCGGCATGCCGAGGCAGTCCGCCATGGCGGACTGCAGCTGCTGGCTGCTCACCCCGGACACCATGGCGACGTTGCGGAGCTGCTCGCTGACCACGGGCCCGGGCTCCGATTCGAATCGGCCCGCTGCCGCGTAGGCCGCGGCCAGGGTGAGCCCCGCCCGGACCAGGAAGTTCCGCGAGAACCGCTCCTCCCCCGGCTTGGCGGCGGGGAGCAGCCGGCGGCGGTCGTAGAGCTCCACGATCCCGCCGACCGCTTTCTCGGCGAGCTGGACGGCCTGGCGGGGATCGCGCAGCTTGGCCTCCGCGTTGGTGGCACGGATCCACGCCAGCTCGACCTGGGCCTCGATGTAGTCGGGCGCCTCCTTCAGCGCCTGGTTGAGCTGAGTGACGGCCTGTTCGGCGTCTCCCTGCTGGGCCAGGGCCCGCGCCCGCTGGAAGCGCGCCTGCGCCGTCCCGGGCACGCCGGCGATCCGCGGCGCGGCCTTGACCGCGGGCTGCGGAGCGCTGCCGAGCGGCCCCGAGGTGAGCGTGCCGAAGCTCGCCTGCAGCGGCGCGTACGGCTGCTCGATCGCCGGCTCCGCCAGGAAGCCCGAGACGCCCTGGAGGTTGGGATCGGGATCGACGATCATGCCGGTGTCGGCCACCAGCTGGCCGGGCTGGCCGTCAGGGCCGGGCGCGAAGACTTTCCCCTCGAGCGTGTTGCCGACGAGATTGAACTGCAGGAAGTACGAGGTGGTGTTGTTGAAGCCCTGGACCGTGCCTGTCGAGCCGGCCAGCGGCGCGAAGACGCCGAAGTACCTCGCCCGGTCGATCTCGTAGGTGCCGCCGGCAAAGTCGATCGCAAACCAGTAGAAGTTGTTGCCGAGGTCCCACCGCGCCATCACCCCTTGCCGGCTGACCGATCCGCTGCCGCCCGACCCTCCCAGGACGTTGACCTGGCCGGTGACCTGGACGTCCCCGAACTGCTGGTTGACCCAGCCGAGCATGGAGATCGCGCCGTCGGCGCGCTGGTAGAAGGTCGTGCCGTCGGGGTTGGTATTGGGGGTGAGGGCCGGCTGGGTCTCCTGGATCGCGAGCTCGTTCAGGGCCACCCCGGCGCTGGCCCGGCCGGTGGCGGTCTGCCGCGCCTGCAGCTGCGCCTGGGGCTGGTCGATGGCGAAGTCGGCCGTGGGGCTGGGCGCGAGCAGCAGCGCGCTGAAGCTCTCGAGCTCCATGGTGGTGCCGCCCGCCTGGTACTCTCCCACCGACTTGACGTCGGCGGGAGTGGGGAAGTCCTCCTCCCAGCCTCCGGCCGGGGGCTGGGTCGCCGGCGTCGCGGACACCTTGGTCGCCGCGACCGGGCTCCCCGCGCTCCGGCAGGCTGTCAATGCGAACGGCAGGAGCAGAAGCGCGGCAGCGAAACCGGCGGGCAAGGGCAATCGGTTGCGGAGCATCGGATCCCTCCTCGGAGGTTGAAGGGCCGGGCGGGACCGCAGCGAACCGGTCGCCGGGAGCCCCTGGGGATCGACGCTAGCAGCGCCCCCGCGCGTGGTCTTATCCGGAATTGCTGGTTGCCCGGCGGCAGATCAGCAGCTTCAGGCCGGCGGCCGGCGCTCGATCCGCATCCACATCCCGCCGCGCGGCTGCAACGAGGCCGCGGCCTGCGGCGCTGTCCGGCGCCCGGACGCCGGACGCGGCCGGAACTCCCGGGCGAGCGCCGCCAGGATCAGGGTCGCCTCGACCAATGCGAAGCCGGCGCCGATGCACAGGCGCGGGCCGCCGCCGAACGGATAGTAGGCGTAGGGGTGCCGGCCGGCGGCGTGCTCGGGAGCGAAGCGGTCCGGATCGAAGGCCCCGGGGTCCGGCCAGAACCGGGGATCCCGCTGGGTGACGTAGGGGGAGAGCGCCAGGTGGGCGCCGGCCGGCAGGCGATATCGCCCCAGCCGGTCGGGGCCATGGGAGACCCGGAAGAACATCCAGACCGGCGGATACAGCCGCATCGCCTCCTCCACCACCCGGCGGGCGAAGGCCAGCCGCGGCAGGTCGGCATGGACCGGCGGCCGGCCGCCGAGGGCGGCGTCGAGCTCGGCGTGGAGCCGCGCCTCCATCCGCGGGTGATGGGCCAGCAGATGCCAGGCCCAGGTCAGCGCCAGGGCCGGCGCCTCGCCGCCGGCGACGATCAGAGTCACCAGCTCGTCGTGGAGCTGGGCCTCGCTCATCCCTTCCCCCGCCTCCGTGCGGGCTTCGAGCAGCAGGGAGAGGAGGTCGTCTCCGCGCTCGCCGCCCGCCCGCCGCCCGGCGATGGCGCGGCCGACCAGGGCATCCATCCGGCCGCGGGCCGCCTCCGCCCGGCGCTGGCCGGGAAGGCGCACCGCTTCGGGCAGGAAATAGGTGAAGAAGCGCAGCTGCACGTGCCGCAGGCTCACCGACACCGCCTCCCCGATCACCGCCACGTCGGTCGGGCTCAGGCGGTCCCCAAGGGTCGCCCGGCAGATGACGTCGACGGTGAGCGATTGCATCCGCCGCGCGACATCCATCTCCTCGCCGGTCCGGGCGGCCCGCTCCCAGTCGGCTCGGACCGGCTCGACGGCGGCCGCCATGAGCTCCGCCAGGGCGGCGATCCGCCGGCCGTGGAACGCCGGCTGGATCATCCTGCGCTGACCGCGCCAGAAGTCGCCGTCGCTGGTCACCAGCCCGTCGCCCAGCAGGAACCGGGCACGGTGGTTCATCGCCCCCTTCCAGTAGTTCTCGGGACGGTCGGCGAGGACATGCCGGACGTGATCCGGATGGGTGACGAGGTACAGGCGAGCCGGCCCGAGCCGCAGGCGGACCAGGCCGCCGTGGCGCTCGGCGGTGCGGGCGCAGAAGCGCAGCGGGTCGGCCAACAGCGACGGCAGGACCCCGACCAGGGGGAAGCCGCGGGCGCTCGCGGGGGGGACGGCGTCCCGGTCCCCGGCGGCGTGCAGGGGAGGGGCGGCGGCCAGGTGCTCGGTTCCGTGCAAGGGCGCTCCTCGCCCGCAGCCTAGCCCGGCCGCCGGCGCCCGTCCTTCTCCTGCCTTGCTCCGCGGGCAAAATCGGAGAAGCCGGGGGGCGCGGAGGCGTGCACCATGGCGGCAGGGAGAGACCGATGACCCTGTCCGTATCCTGCGTCGAGATGCCGTTCCCCTACCGCAAGAACCCCTGGCACGCCGGTCTCGCCGGGGCGATGAACGAGGAGATGATCGAGCGCGGCCTGATCCGCCCCGACCAGCGCGACTACCACGACGGCTTCAATCTGCTCAACGCCTTCTTCTTTCCCACCGCCCCACCCGCAACCCTGAGGACCGCGGCGCGGATGATCGACTTCTTCTTCCTCTGCGACGACGTCTACGACACCACCGGCGCCAACGGCCGGGACCTGCCGATGGTCGAGGAGATGCTGCGGACCAACGTGGAGATCCTGCGCCGGCGCCGGCTGCCGCCCCGCCCCGACGCCCTCAACCGCCTGGTCTACGACGCCATCCAGGACCTTGCCGCCGCCATGCGGGAGCGCCAGCTCGCGCGTCTCGTGGAGTCGATCGGCGACTACCTCCTCGGCGGCTCGCTGGTCCTGATGGAGCTCTGGGCGCGCGGCGAGGTCCCCGATCCCGCCACCTACGCGCGCATCCGGCAGAGCGACGTCGCCATGTACCCCACGATCAACGTCAGCGAGTTCGTGAGCGGCCTCGCCCTGCCGGAGGAGATCTTCGGCCACCCGGTCCTCGGCGCCATGCGCGAGGCCTGCTGCCTCCAGGTGGCGCTCGCCAACGATCTCCTCTCCTATCAGAAGGAGGTGGTCCGCGACCGCTGCCCCTACAACATGGTGGCGGTGACGGCGCTGCACGAGCGCCTGCCGCTCGACGAGGCGGTGCTCGCCGTGATCGAGCTCGTCAACGGCTCCCTGCGCCGCTTCCTCGAGCAGGAGAGGCGCCTGCCGGGCTGGGGAGAGGTGGCCGACCGCGACGTCCGCCTCTACGTGCAGGGGATGAAGGACCTGATGGCCGGCAACTGGTACTGGAGCTTCGAGTCGACTCGTTACAACTCGGCCGATTCGCCGTTTGCCGAGCTGCGCACCACGGCCCAGCTGCTGCGCGACAAGTCGCGGGGCCACCTGGTGACGGAGATCCCCCGCGCTCGCCGGCGGGCCGTCAGCCGGTGACCCCGCGGCCATGCCGGAGGGCCCGCAGGGCCACTCCCGGAGAGAACATGACCAGGGGGCTGGAGAGGAAGTTCATCACCTTGAGAAAGCGGTGGTGGACCGGCGGGCTCTCGGCCGAGAGCTCGAGAACGCGAGCGAAGTAGCCGTTGAGCAGCCGGCAGCCTGGCGGCCGCTCTCCCGAGGTCTCGGGGTAGCGGAAGTCCTCGCCGGTGGCGAGCAGCCAGGGGACGGCGGCGCGGCGTGCCACCCGGCGCTGGAAGGTGCGGGCGAATCCCGGTGTGCCGGCCAGGTCCCGGCCGCGGCGACGCAGCCGCCCGAGCGCCGCGTCGAGCGCCGCCGCCTGCAGGGCGCCGACGCTCATCCCCTGCCCGTAGATCGGGTTGAAGCTGCAGGCGGCGTCCCCCACCACCACGAGCCCGGCGGGCCAGCGCGGCATCCGCTCGTAGCGCAGGCGGCGGTTCGAGGGGAAGCGGTGGAGGTGGATCGGCGTCAGGGGCTCGGCGATCTCCAGGAAACGGTGGACCTCGGCAACCGGCAGGGTGGCGGCGAACTCCCGGCAGGCCCGCTCGTGCGGCGCCGGATAGTCGCCGCACCAGCCGCCGAGGGTGACCAGCATGCGGCTGCCGTCGAGGGGGTACATGATCCCCAGCCGTCGAGTGCCCGGCGGCCGGGGAAAGATGGCGATGACCTTCCAGGGCGGCGCATAGCCCGCGGGGATGGCGAAGATGCGGGAGGCGTAGCCGACGTTGACCCCCACCTCGGTGACCCGCGGCCGGGGGTAGCCCAGCTCCTCCAGCCAGTGCGGCGTCCGCGAGCCGCGGCCGGACGCGTCGACCACGAGCTCGGCCGCGACCGCTCCGCCGCCGGCCGTCCGCACGCCCGCGACCGGCCCGCCCCGGGTGGCGACGGCGAGCCTCTCCGCCGCGGTCCCCGGGCGGAAATCGACGTTGCCCAGGGCCTCGACGCGGCGGCGGATGGCCCGCTCGAAGGCGGGCCGGTCACAGAAGAAGGCGGCGATCCCGGAGGGGAAGCGCAGCTTCCAGACGCCAAAGTGGTACCACCACAGCTCCTCCGACATGTCCGCCAGCAGGCCGCAGCCGCCGATCTCGCCGCCGATGCCGGGGAAGAGATCCTCCAGGACGTGCAGCCCGCCGCGCAGCAGGACGTGGACGTGGCGCGCCTGCGGCACCCCGCGCCGCGGTTCGCCGCCCTCGGGCAGCGGGTCGCGCTCCAGCACGGTGACTCGCCGGAAGTGGCCGGCGAGCGCGCGGGCGGCCAGCAGGCCGGCCATGCTCGCTCCGATCACCACCGCGTTGTCGCCGGCGGGCCGCACGTCAGGGGCGCTTTTCCGCCACCGCCGAGGGGGCGGTGAACAGGCCGTCCTCCGCCCAATCCCCGCAGCCGAGCAGGTGCTCCCGCATCCAGGCCTCCATCCCGGCGGGCGGTGGCGCCGCGGCCAGCTCCGGCCAGGGGAGGGGGCGCTCCGACCCCACCTCGCGGGCGCGGGCGAAGAGGTCCTGGATCCGCAGCCGGTCGTCCGCGGCCGCGTCGCCGGTCCGCAGATCGCGGGTCAGCAGGCGCACCCGGTCGGGCGCCACCGAGGCCGGATCGAGAAGCACGAAGACCCCCTCCGACCGCTGGCCGCAGGTGGCGAAGCGGGTGCACGGGAAGCTGCCGAGCAGTCCCTCGACGCCGAGCTCGCGCAGGACCCGCACGGCGATGTGCCGGCAGGCCGGCGACTCGGCCTGCATCAGCAGGGCAGCCGGATGGCCCACCGCGCAGCCGGCCTCCGCCAGCGCCCGCCGGGCTTCCGGCGGGAAGCCGGGATCGGGGTGCCCGGCGCTTCCCTCGCGGACCTCCAGGAAGCGGAAGCCGGCGGGCAGCGTGATCTGGGCGAGCGCCCAGCCGTCGCCGACGCCGCCGAAGTGGCGGCCGGCCACCGGGTCGATGCCGGCCCACAGGCCGCTGGCCGCCGCTCCCGCCGCGGTCGGCTGCGACAGGTCCCAGTAGCGCTCGACCTTGCCGCGCAGGAAGGCCGGCAGCAGCGGGTCGTCAGGCGCGGCGTAGCCGCTCGGCGGCAGCCCGATCCGCGCCCGCGGGGCATAGTGGAAGGTGTAGACGGGCCGGGAGAGGACGCGCAGGCGCAGCTGCAGCGCCGCGGCCACCGGCGAGGCCGCTTGCCCTCCTCCCTTCACCTGCGCGAGCAGGGCCCTCGCCTCCACCTCCCGGCGCAGGGTCAGCGGCGTATCCGACTCCGTCCGCTGGTGGACCGCGAGCTCCAGCGCGTGTTCGGCGTAATCGCGCGCCCGCTCCAGCCGGCCGGCTGAAAGGTAGGCGGTGGCGAGCACCATCGAGGCCCGCAGCTTGACGATCTTCGGCCAGGTGAAGCGCTGCCGGTACTGCGTCATCCCCACCAGCCGCTCGGCCAGCCAGACCGCTTCGAGGGAATTGCGCACCGCCGGGTCCGCCGCGGTCGCCTTGAGCAGGGCCAGATCGGCGAGCGTCTGGGCGTCGTCGGGATCGATCCGGGCCGCCTCGGCGAGCTGCTCCTCCCCTTCGGCAAGCTTCCCCTCGCGCACCAGGGCGGCCCCGAGCTCGTAATGGGCGCGGGCGGAGTCCGGGGCCTGCCGCGCCGCCTCGGCCAGGCCGGCGAGGTCGGCGCCCCGCGGGTCGGGCAGCGCGTCCTCGGCGTGGTCGCCGCAGCCGAGCAGGGAGTCCCGCATCCAGGTCTCCATGCCGGCGGGCGGTGGCACGCCGTCCAGCTCGGGCCAGGGGGGCGGGCGCAGCGAGCCCGCCTGGCGGGCCCGCGCGAAAAGGTCGCGGATGCGCAGCCGGTCCTCGACCGCCGCGCCGTCCGTCGGCGGCTGCGCCGTGAACACCTTGGCCCGCGTCAGATCCACCGCCTCGGCGCGCACCAGGATGAACGCCCCCGACGGCCGGCTGCCGCAGCCGGCCAACGGCGCGCTGCGGAAGTCGTAGAGAATGCCGTCGACGTCGAGATCGGCCAGGGTGCGGACGGCGATCTCCCGGCAGGCGCGTGATTCGAGCATGGTGAGCAGCATGCCGGGGAGCTTCGCGTCGCAGCCGGCCGCGGCCAGCGCCGCCTCCACCTCGGGGGAGAAGCGCAGCGCGTGGTCGCGCTCGTCGCCATGGGTCCGGACGTCGACGAAGCGGAACCCGCGGTCGAGGACGATCTGGGCCAGGCTCCAGTGGTCATCGCCGACGCCGCCAAAGGCCCGGCTGGCCACCGGATCGGCGGCGACGTAGAGGCCGCTCGCCATCGCGTAGGGGTGGGGCTCCAGCCGCAGGTCCCAGAAGCGCGCGAAGCGCGACTGGAGATAGCGGCCAAGCGCCGGGTCGCTCGGCTCGACCGCTCCGTCGGCGGCCAGGCCGAGCTTCTGCCGCGGGTTGTAGGTCCAGGTGTAGAGCGGGCGCGAGAGCGTCTTGACGTACGGCCGCAGGACGCCGGCCACCGATGGGGGGTCCGCGGCCGGCGCGGCCGGCGGAGCAGCGAGCGCGAGCAGGAGAAGAAGGGCGCTCCGCGGGCTCGGGATCCTCATGCGACGACCTCCGCGGCCATCCGGCGCCCCGCGCTAGCGGCCGAAGGCGCGGCCGAGGGCGAGCGCCGGCGAGCCCAGGCGAGCGCTCCTGCCGTCGCCCGCCTTGAGCTGCTGCCAGTACCTCTCGATCGAGACCCCCTCCACGACCGGCTTCTGGCCCGACACCTTGACGTAGCGCTCCACCACGCCGTCCTGGCAGGAAACGTAGGTCAGGCTGATGTCCATGACCACGATGCGGTCCCAGCCGGCCGCCGGCGCGCCGGCATCGAAGGTGGAGACGAAGACGTTGTCCTGCTCGAAGAACTCGTGCCGCGCGGTCCTGGGGACGCGGGCATGGGCGTAGGAGCCCACCGCCTCACCCGCCAGCGAGAGCACGATCCGGCTCGGGCTCTTGCGCTGGAGCTCCAGTCCCCAGAAACCGGCGGCTGTCGAGGCCGGCTCGGGCTTCGGATCGCTCGCCCGGTCGAGCAGGAGCGCCGCGCCGCGCGCCGCGCCGCCGGACGGCTCGAGGTCGAAGTAGAAGCGGCTGGAGCGGCCCTCCGTGCTGACGCTGATCCCCTGCTCGGTGCGGGAGCGCAGCTTCCAGGTGCCGTTGAGCCGGTGGCTGAACTGATCCAGGTCCGCCGCCCCGTCCGGCGCGACGCGGGCAGCCGGATCGTTGCAGGCGGTCAGGTCCGCCTTGAGGGCCGGGGGATAGGCCTCGGCGAGCTGCTTCTCGCAGGACGGCACGAACGCGTAGACGCTCGCGATGAAGAGACCGCTCAGCGCCACCACCAGCATCGCCACCGCGGCCGCCGGCGGCCGGGCCTTACGGTTTCGCTTCTCCGTCATGACGCTCTCCTTTCTTGGCGCGCGCCCCTGGCGCGCACCGCCCGCTGCCGGATGCTCGATCTCTACCCGCCGCCGGCGGGCTCGACCGGAAGGGGAACCAGGATCGACCCATTCTTGACCCGCTTGTTCCAGGCCTCTTCGAGCGGCAGGCCGTCGACCCGCGGCGGCGAGCTCGAGCGCTTGACGTAACGGTCGATGTAGCGGTTGGCGCAGCTGACGTAGGTCAGGGTGTCGCCGGTGAGGCCGATCCGATCCCAGACGTCGTCCGGGATGCCCTGTCCTCCGGCCGGGGAAACGACACCGCCGGAAAGATAGTCGTCCTGGCGCCGCAGGAAGGTGGCCTGCTCGGTGGCGGTGATTCCCTTGAGGAAGTCACCGTAGGAACCGTAGTACCGGCCGTCCATCACCAGCCGGACGGTGTCCTTGCCCAGCCGCTGGATGCGCACCTTCCACAGCGCCGCCACCGTGGCGTCCGCCCGGCAGGCCGCCGACAACCCGAGGGGATCGAGGACGCCCAGGTTGCCGTAGTCGATCAACAGGGCGGTTCCCGTCGCCTCCTCCTCGGAGGCGGCACCGAGGTCGAAATAGAAGCGGCTGTTGGTGTCGATGGTCAGCCCGGCGATGGTACGGGTCGCGAGCTCCCAGGTGCCATGCAGCCGCGCGGCGAAGTGGCGGACGTCGATGGTCGCCGCCGGCAGCAGCCGCGCCTTCGGCCGTGCGCACAGCGAGAGATCCGCGGGACCCGGGTCCGGGGCCGCCGCCGCGCCGGTGGCGGGC
>JASLEW010000408.1 GCA_030150965.1 Thermoanaerobaculia bacterium
GGTGGCTCGGGCGCGCCGGCCGGGACGCCGCCGCGCCGGCGCCGAACGCCCGCTCCTCCGCCACCCGGCCGGCGCTCGCGATGACGGCGCCCAGGTCGCGCACCGAGACCGCGATCTGCGGGCCGAGCCCCGCGGCGAGCAGCCGGCGGAGCGCCTCGACCCCCTCCGCCGCCTGCATCTCGGCCGGCGGCTCCGCCGTCTCCCCGGCCGGCGCCTCGCGGCGCACCGACAGCTCGCGGATCTTCACCGTCGCGTCGTTGATCCGCTTCTGGCTGAAGTCCTCGATCTCCGCCAGCACCTCGCCGTCGTCGTCGAGCACCAGGGTGTCGAAGGTCAGCGTCTCCAGGTTCGAGCCGGCGTCCTCGCGGTAGCGGGCGTAGCTCCAGATGCGCGCCGGCAGCGGGCGGTGGACGGTCAGCCGGCCGTAGGAGAGCGGCAGGTAGGTGCCGGCGACGAGGTACTCCTTGGCGACCCCGGCGGCGCGGTCCATCAGCGCCGGGTGGAGCTTCATCACCGCCAGGTCGCCGCGCAGCTCGTCGGCCAGCTCCAGGTGGGTCAGCGCCTCGCGCTCGCCCACGTAGGCGACGCGGACGTTCTGCCAGCGCGGCCCCAGGTCGTCCTCGCGGTCCTCCTCGGTGAACGGGACGCGGCGCAGGCTGCGCCGCCGGATCTCCGCCAGGTCGTGGCGGGCGGGCGGCGCCGGCGCGACCAGCGCGGCGCGGCCGAGCACGAAGTCGCGCGGCTCGCCCGCTCCCGCCTCGTCCACCTCCGCCGGCGAGCGCACGGCGAAGCGGAAGGCGGCGCCGTCCGCGCCCTCCGGCACCAGGTGGAGGCGGACCTCGCGGCTGCCGGCGTCGCGCACCCGGATCGGCGCCACGAACACCACCTCGCGCAGCTCCAGGCTGCGCCCGGCGGCCCGCCCGGCGAGCGCGGCGCGGATCATCTCGAAGTAGGCAACGCCCGGCACGACCGCGTTGCCGACCATCCGGTGCTCGTCCACCACCCAATGGCGCTCGGTGCTGAAGTGGGTGGTGTACACCTCCTCGCCGGAGGGGAAGACGGTGCGCCGCTCCAGGAAGGGGTGGGCGCCGGGTCCGGGAGCCGCGGCCCCTGGCTCCGCGCCCCTCCCACCCGCCGCCGCCGGCTCCCGGTCGCCGCGGGCCGCGTGCTCTCCGGCGCCTCCAGCCGCCAGCTCTCCGGCGCCTCGGGCCACTGGCTCTTCGCCGTGCAGGCGCCCTTCGCTCTCCGCCGCCCGGCCGCCGGCACTTGCCCGCTCTCCCCCGCCGCCGACAGCCTCCTCCTCCCAGCCTTCGTCCTCTAACTCGTCCAGCGCGGCGGCCATGCCGGTCCCCTGCCATTCCCCCCAATCGATCGCGAGCGTGTGGGTGCCGGTCTCCGCCGCGTGCGCGTGCGCAAAGGCGTCGAGGAAGGCGTTGGCGGCACCGTAGGCCACCTGCCCGTGGCGGCCGACCAGCCCCGAGAGCGACGAGAAGAGGACCAGGAAGTCGAGGCCGAGCCCGGCGCAGGCGGCGGCCAGCGCCAGCGTCCCCTGCACCTTGGGCGCGAGGACGGCGTCCGACGCGTCCGGCGTGCGCAGCTGCACGAAGCCGCCGTCGGGCAGGCCGGCCGCATGGAACACGCCGTGCACCGCCCCGAAGCGCTCGACCGCCCGGGCCACCGCCGCCGCGACCGCCGCGCCGTCGGTCACATCGCAGGGGAGGACCAGCGGCTCCGCGCCCAGCTCCTCCAGGCGGAGCAGGCGCCGCAGGGTGCGCCCCGGGCGGCCGCCGCGGCGCGCCCGCTCCGGCCACAGGGCGCGCTCCGGCAGCGCCGTGCGGCCGAGCAGGACGAGCCGGGCGCGCAGGCGCCGCGCCAGATCCTCGGCCACCGCGAGCCCGATGCCCCCCAGGCCGCCGGTCAGCAGGTAGACGCCGCCAGGCCGCAGGCGGCCTCGGGCGTCCGTCGGCGCCGGCACGCGGACCGGGGCGTAGCGCTGCACCCAGCGCTTGCCGCCGCGGAGGGCGACGACCTGCTCCCCGGCCGCCGCCAGCAGCTCGGCGGCGAGCTGATCGGCCAGCCGCTCCTCCTGGCGCGAGCCCTCGGGCGGCAGCAGCAGGTCGATGCTGCGCAGGGCGAGGAGCGGCAGCTCGCGCGGCACCACCCGGACCGGCCCGAGGAGGACCGCCCGCGCGGCGCGCAGCGGCTCGTCGCCGACCACCGGCTGCATCGCGGCCGAGACCACGGCGACCGGCAGCGCCTCCTCTCCCTCGCGCCCCTCAGAGCCGGCGAGCGCCTGGGCGAGCCCGATCAGGCTGTGGAACGCCAGGTCGAGGGTCGTTCCGGCCGGCTCCGCCGGCTCCGGGCCGCCGTCGCGCGCCGCGTTCCAGAGGTGGACGACCGCGTCCGGCTCGCCGCCGCCCTGCCGCAGCTCGCCGAGCAGGGCGGCGTAGCCGGCCGCCTCGCGCGGCGGCAGCTCCCAGGCGCCGTCGGCGCGCCGCGCGAAGGCGCCGCCCGGATAGGCGAGGACGGCCTCCACCCCGGCGCTTTCGAGCCGCTCCGTGAGGAGGTCGGTGAAGCGGCCGCCGCGCACGAAGAGCAGCCAGCGGCTCCGCCGGTCCTGACCGCTCCGAGGGTCCTCACCACTGCGGGAGCCCTGACCGCTCCGGGCGTCCTGACTGCTGCGGGAGTCCTGACTGCTGCGGGAGTCCTGACTGCTCCAGGCGTCCTCACCGCTCCGGGAGTCCTGACCGCTCCGGGAGTCCTGGAGGCCGCGGCCGGAGTCAGCCGACAGACCGGACGGCAAGCTCGACGGCGACCGCGACGAGCGGCGGGACCACGGGCGGGACGGCGGCAGGACCGGGAGATGTGGCACCTCCCGCCACACCGGCTGGTAGAACCAGTCGGCGGGGTCCGGCCGGCGGTCGAGCGACCCCGCCGCCGGCGCCTCCCCGCCCGCCTCCAGCCCTTCCACACCGGCCGCCGGCGCCTCGACCCAGAAGCGGCGGCGCTCGAACGGATAGGTGGGGAGCGCGAGGCGACGGCGCCGCCCGCCGTGCAGGCCCTGCCAGTCGAGATCGACGCCGGCGAGCCAGAGGCGGCCGGCCGCGCCCAGCAGGAACGCCAGGTCGGAGCGCCGCTCGCGCGGGTGCGGCAGCGAGGTCTCGACCACCTGCCGCGAGGTCTTCGCGGCGTGCCAGCGCGCCGCCGTCTTGAGCGTGCGGCCCGGGCCGACCTCCAGGAGCACCAGGAGCGGCTCGGCGAGCAGCGCCTCCAGCCCGTCGCCGAAGCGCACGGTGTGGCGCAGCTGCTCGACCCAGTAGCCCGGATCGGTCGCCTCCGCGGCGGTGATCCAGGTCCCGCTGCGGTTCGACAGGTACGGCAGCTCGGGCGGCCGGAGCGGCGTCCGCTCGACCTCCTGCCGGAAGGCGCCGAGGACCGGGTCCATCATCGACGAGTGGAAGGCGTGCGAGGTCTGGAGGCGCCGGCAGACCACGCCGCGCGCCGCGAGCCGGCCGGCGAGCGCCTCCACCGCGGCCTCGGGACCCGAGACCACGCACAGCGAAGGGCCGTTGACCGCGGCCAGCGCCAGCGGCTCGGCGATCTCCGCCGCCACCTCGCGCTCGGGCAGCAGGACCGACAGCATGGCGCCGGGCGGCAGCGACGCCATGAGCCGGCCGCGGGCCGCCACCAGGCGCAGGGCGTCGGGGAGCCGCATCACCCCGGTCAGGCAGGCGGCCACGTACTCCCCCAGGCTGTGGCCGAGGAGCGCCTCCGGCTTCAGCCCCCAGCTCATCCACAGGCGGGCCAGCGCATGCTCCAGGATGAAGAGCGCCGGCTGGGCGAGCGCGGTGTCGGCGAGGCGCCGGTCGGCGTCGCGGCCGGTGTCGGCGAGCCGCCGGTCGGCGTCGCGACCGGCGTCGGCGGGTTCTCCGGCGGCGCTCCGGTTCCCCGCGGCGCCTGCATCGTCTCTGGCGCCTGCATCGCCCTGGGCACCCGGACCCTCCCCTGCATCCGCGGCTCCCGCGGCGCCTGCATCCCGCCGGGTATCCGCGCCCCGGGTGCCGCCGGTCGCGGCGAGCACCTCCCGGACCTCCCGGGCGAGCGGCGGATCGAGCAGCGCCAGGCACCTCTCCACCTCCTCGCGGTAAGCGGGCAGGTGGGCGTAGAGCTCCGCGCCCATGCCGGGGTACTGCGCCCCCTGCCCGGGGAGGAGGAACGCCAGGGGGCGGCGGACATTCTCCTGCACGCGCAGGAAGACGCGGTCGGGATCGAGCGAGGCGAGCGCCTCGGCGGCGTCCGCGGCATCGCGCGCCACCACCGCCCGGCGGTGGGAGAAGACGGCGCGGCCGGTCTGGAGCGTGTAGGCGATGTCGGCAAGGGTCGCGAGGTCGATCCCCGGCCGCTCGCGCAGGTGGCCGGCGAGGTTGGCGGTCGCCGCCTCCAGCGCCGGCCCGCTCCTCGCCGACAGCACGAGCAGCTGCCACGGCGCGCCGGCCGGCGAGGGCGGGCGCGCCGGCGCCTCCTCGACCACCACGTGCGCGTTGGTGCCGCCGATGCCGAACGAGCTGACCCCCGCCCGGCGCGGCGGGCCGTCTGTCTCCGCGGTCGCCCCCGTCTCCTCCGCCGCTCCGGCCGCGTCCCCCTCTCCCACCCCGCCGCCTGGCCGGAGGGTCCGCGGCCATGACCGCAGCGCCGCGTTGACGTAGAACGGGCTGGACTCGAGATCGAGCGCCGGGTTCGGGGCGGTGAAGTAGAGCGAGGGCGGGATCTCGCGCGCCTCCAGGGCGAGCACGGTCTTGATGAGGCCGGCGACCCCCGCCGCGGCGTCCAGGTGGCCGAGGTTGGTCTTGACCGAGCCCAGGGCGCAGAAGCCGCGCCGCGCCGTGGTCAGGCGGAAGGCGCGGGTGAGCGCCGCCACCTCGATCGGGTCGCCGAGCGGCGTCGCCGTGCCGTGCGCCTCGACGTAGGAGATGTCGTCCGCCGCGACGCCGGCCGCGGCGTGGGCGGTGGCGATGACCTCGGCCTGGCCGTCGCCGCCGGGCGCGGTGTAGCCCACCTTGGCGGAGCCGTCGTTGTTGATCGCGGCGCCCAGGACGACGGCGCGGATCGGGTCGCCGTCGGCGAGCGCGTCGGCCAGCCGCTTGAGCACCACGATGCCGACGCCGTCCCCCTCGACGGTCCCCGCCGCGGCCACGTCGAAGGCCCGGCAGTGGCCGTCGGGCGAGTCGATGCCGCCGGGGTGGTGGAGATAGCCGCGCACCTCGGGCACGGTGACCGTGACGCCGCCGGCAAGCGCCAGGTCGCACTGATAGGCGGCGAGGCTCTGGCAGGCGAGCGCCACGGCGACCAGCGAGGTCGAGCAGGCGGTCTGCACCGACACCGCCGGCCCGCGCAGGTCGAGCTCGTAGGCGACCCGCGGCGCCAGGTGGTCGCCCTTGTTGTGGAGCGACATCTGGAGCGGCCCGGCCGCCTCCAGCAGGCGGCGGTTCGGCAGCAGGTTGCGCAGCAGGTAGGTGTTGAGGCCGGCGCCGCCGAAGACGCCGACCGGGCCGCCGGAGCGCGCCGGATCGACGCCGGCGTCCTCCAGCGCCTGCCAGGCGCATTCGAGGAACAGCCGGTGCTGCGGGTCGGTCAGCTCCGCCTCGCGCGGGGTGAAGCCGAAGAACGCCGCATCCATCTCCTCGATGCCGCCGAGCAGGCCGCGCGCCGGCACGTAGTCGGGGCGCTCGACGAGCGCCGCCGGCACGCCGGCGCGGCGCAGCTCGGCCGGGGTGAAGAAGCGGATCGACTCGACCCCGGCGCGCAGGTTCGCCCATAGCTCGGCGACCGAGCGGGCGCCCGGGAAGCGCCCGGCCATGCCGATGATGGCGAAGCCGTGCCGGGCGGCGTCGTTGCTCATCGCCCCTCCCGCGGGCGCGCCGCCCGCGCCATGGCCTGCCGCTGCCGCTCCTGCTCCTCGCGCTGCCGGGCGCCGCGCTGCTGCGCCGCGGTGAGCGCGGCCGGAGCGGTCGGCGGGAACGGAACGGTGGACGGGGACGGCGCGGTCGGCGGGGACGGTGCCGTCGGCGATGCCACTGATGCCGGCGATGCCGGAGAGACCGCCGAGGCCGCCGATAACGCCGTGAGCGGCGGCGCCTCGCCATGCACCAGGTGCGAGGCGAGCGCCGCCACCGTCGGCAGGCGGAACATCTCGACCATCGAGAGCGGGCGGCCGAATGCCTCCTGCAGCCGGCCGTGGGCGCGGACCATGAGCAGCGAGTGCCCGCCGAGATCGAAGAAGTTGTCGTCGCGGCCGACCCGCTCGACGCCCAGCACCTCGGCCCACACCGCGGCGACGGTGCGCTCGGCGGCGCTCGCCGGCACCACGAACGGCGCCCGCGCCGGCCGCACCCGATCGGGGGCCGGCAGGGCGGCGCGGTCGAGCTTGCCCGAGGCGGTGAGCGGCAGGTCGCGCAGGATCACGATCTGCGCCGGCACCATGAACTCCGGCAGGCGGCGGCGGAGGGCGGCGCGCAAATCGCCCTCGGTGGTTGCGGGCGCGGCAGCGGGGCGGGTGCCGGTGGCGGTGCCGGGATCGGCCGCGGAACCGCCGGCCCCGGCGGCGGTCCCGGCCTCGGCGGTCCGCGCCCCGGCAGCGGTCCCGGCCCCAGCACCAGCTCTCGCCCCGGCAGCGATCCCGGCCCAAGCGACAGTCTCCGCCCCGGCAGCGGTCCCGGCCCCAGCACCCGCGTTGGTCCCGGCCCCGGCTCCGGCCGTCTCGCGCAGCGCCACGTAGGCGACGAGGCGCGCCCCCGCCTCGTCCTCGAAGCGGCGCACCGCCGCCTGGCGCACCGCCGGCTCGGCGAGCAGCGCCGCCTCGACCTCCTCCAGCTCGATGCGGAAGCCGCGCACCTTGACCTGGTGGTCGCGGCGGCCGAGGAACTCGACCTCTCCGGCGGCGGTCAGCCGCACCAAGTCGCCGGTGCGGTAGAGGCGCGTGCCGGGGCCGGCGGCGGCGGACGGATCGGGCACGAAGCGCAGCGCGGTCAGGGCGGGCTGCCCGAGGTAGCCGCGGGCGACGCCGGCGCCGCCGATCAGCAGCTCGCCGGCGGCGCCGAACGGCACCGGCTCCAGCCCAAGAGCGATCGGATCGCCCGCACCGCCCGCATCGACGATCGCGGCGTGGACGCCGGGGAGCGGCCGGCCCAGCGTGGGCGGCCCGGACGCCCCGGCCCTGCCGGCGCCGCCGGCCCCCGTCGGGTGACGACCGGCGGCGTGGCGCTGGTCATGGCGTTCCGGGCGCTGCTCGGGCGGCTCTCCGGCAGGCGGCGCCTGGCCGTCGGAACGCCGATCCCAGGGCGCAACCGGTGCGGCGGTCTCGGCCGTCTCGGCCAGCTCTGCCAGCTCTGCCGGCCCAGCCGGGCCGGCCAGCCCGCGGATCGGCCGGACGGTCGCGTCCACGGTGCACTCGGTCGGGCCGTAGACGTTGTAGAAGCGCGCCGGACCCGTCTCCTCGAGGTCTGCCAGGCGCCGCCAGGTGGCGGCGTCGATCGCCTCGCCGCCCAGGAGCACCAGGCGCGGCCCGCGCTCCCCGGCCGCCGCGAAGCCGGCAGCGAGCAGGCCGCGCAGCGTCGACGGCGTGCAGTCGAGGGCGTCGATCCCGGTGGCCCGGACGAAGGCGGCGAGCGCCGCGCCGTCAGGCCGCACCTCCTCCGGCACCAGGCGCAGGGTGTGGCCGGAGAGCAGCTGGATCCACTGCTTCACCGAGGCGTCGAAGACGAACGGCGCGTTGAGGCCAACGATGAGGGGACCTGCCGCGGCGCTGGCGCCTGCCGGCGCGCCGGACGCCGCGGCGAACGCGGGCGCGGATCTGGGGACGGGCGCGGACCTGGGCGCGGCGGACCCGACGTGGCGATCGTAAACCGTCCGCCGCAGGGCGCCCAGGAGGTTGGCGACCGACCGGTGCTCGACCATCACCCCCTTCGGCCGCCCGGTGGTGCCGGAGGTGAAGAGGACGTAGGCAAGACTGCCGGACGTGGCGCCGTCCGGCAGCGCCGCGGCGGGCTGCCGCGCGACCGCCGCCCGCTCGGCGTCGAGGTCGAGGACGCGGCAGGACGGCCGCCGATGTGCGCTTGAGCCGGCCTCCGCGGCGCCTTCTCCGGCAGCCTGGCCGGCGGCCTCGCCGATACCGTCGTCCAAAGGCACTGCGCTCTCACCAAGGGCTGCCAGAGCGCCGCGAGAGATGACCACGGGGGCCCCCGCCGCCTCCACCATGGCGAGCAGGCGGGCCGGTGGATGGAGAGGATCGAGCGGCAGGCAGGCGCCCCCCGCCTTGAGCACCGCCCAGAGCGCGACGATCAGCTCGGGCGAACGCTCGAGAAGGAGGCCGGCGGGCTGCTCCGGGCCGAGCCCCGCGCCGCGCAGGTGGCGCGCCAGGCGGTTGGCGCGCGCGTCCAGCTCCGCGTAGGTCAGCGCCTCGTCCCCCCAGGCCACCGCCACCCGGTCTGGTGTCCGCGCCGCCTGCTCCTCGAACAGGCGGTGCAGCGGCCGCAGATTCTCCGGCGGCTCCCCCTGCGGCCCGCGGAGGGAGGCGGTCACCGCCACCAGCTCGGCCGGCGGCAGGAGGGCGAGCCGGGAGAGCGGGGTGACCAGGGCCGCGGGTGTCGCGGCGGCGCTCGCGGCGAGCGCCTCGAACTGCGCCAGGAGGCGGTCGGCCGCGGCACGCGGGTAGCGCCCCGCGTTGTAGACCAGGTCGAGAGCGATCCCGTCCCCCTCCTCGGCCGCCTGGAGCAGCAGGTCGCACCACTCCGCGACGGCGCGGCGGCGCTCGACGGTCATCTCCGGCAGCGCCTGAAGGGCCGGGGCCGCCGGAAGCGCCTCGGCCATCGCCGGTGCCAAGGGCGTCGAGCCGCCGGAAGCTGGAACAGAGGCCGGCGGGAGCGCCGGAGCGCCCGCCGGTAAGGCGGAGGGTGCGAGCACCGGAGCGGCGGCGGCCGGAGGAGCGCCACGCCAGGCGAAGAGGACCGGGAAGCCCTCCGGCTCCTCGCCGGGCGCCGCGGCGGCGACGACGTCTTCCAACCGGAAGTGCTCCTGCCAGGCGGAGGTCTCGTCGCACCAGGCGGCGAGGCGCCGCGCCAGGTCGGCGAACGGCAGGTCCGGGTAGAGGCTCGCCCGCACCGGCAGCACCTCGGCAAGCGGCCCGAGCACCCGCGCCAGCAGCTCGTGCTCGCGCCCCGCGACGAGCCGGCCGGTCAGCCCCTCGCCGCGGCCGGTCCAGCGGAAGAGGAGCGCGTGCCAGGCGGCGAGCAGGAAGATCTCCAGGGAGACGCCGAGAGCGCCGGCCGCCGCCCGCAGGCGCCGCGCGAGGGCCGCCGGGAGGCGGCGGGAGGCGCGGCGCGGCGCGAACGCCCGCGGCTCGATGCTCCGCGGGTCCGCCGGCAGCGCCAGCTGCGGGACCTCGCGCAGGTGGAGCCCCGCCCAGAACGCGCGCCCCTCCGCCGCCTCGTCGTCCTCGGCCAGGCCGTTGCGCCACGCCGCGTACTGCGGGTACTGGAACGGCGGCTCCTCGCCGTCCTCCTCCATGACCTCGGCCCCGGCGGCCACCGCCCGGCCGGCGGCAGGCCATGCGGCGGCGATCTCGGCGGCCAGGAGGTCGAGCGTGGGCTCGTCGGCGGCCCAGGGCGGCAGGTCGAGGTCGAGCACCGCCCCGGTCGCGGAGAGAGCGAGAAGGCGGGCGGAGAACGGCGCGCCGGCCGGGCGCGGCAGGTGCCAGAGCGCGCCGAGCGCGGCGTCGCGGGCGGGGCCGGCGAGCCTCCCCAGGTCGATGCGGGCGAGCGGGAACGGCCCGCCACTGGCCGGGTCCTCCACCTGCACCGGGACGCGCATCCCGGGGAGGCGCTCCAGGCGGGTGCGGAGGATCGCCTGGCGCGCGACGACGCGAGCGAGCGCCGCGGCGAGGCGGCCAGGATCGACCATGCCGCGGAGGCGGATGCGGCACCGGGCGCGGAACGTGTCCCCCCGGGCCCCTTCCGCCAGGCGGAAGCGGCGCAGCTGCTGCGGCGAGGGGGGGTAGCCGACGAGCATGCCTAGCGGCCTCGCACTCGGCGGACCCCGGGAGAGCTGGCGAGCAGATCCATGAGGGTCATAGCTTAACCCCGCAGCCGCCCGCTCAACGACCGCCCGGGTCCATCGCGGACCGGTATTTCAAGGGCGCATCCTCGATCCGCTAGGATGCGCCTCATGAAACAGCGGTCGCCGTCCTCCACCACCGCGGGACCCACGCATGTTTCGCCGCTCGTAGTCGCTGGAATGCATCGTTCCGGCACGTCCTACCTGGCCTCGATCCTCGCCGCCGGCGGTGTCGCGATGGGGACGCGGCTCGTCGCGGCCGATGCCAACAATCCACGCGGCTATTTCGAGGATACGGAGTTCCTTGCCGTCAACCAGCGCCTGATGCTCTCCTGCACGGCGGAAGCGGCCGGGCATCGCGACTGGGGTTGGACGGAGACCGAGGCGTGGGACGAGCGCGCCGCGGCCGCCCAGAGGGGCTCGGCGCGCGAGCTGCTGGCGGCCCACGGCAATGGCCACCGCTGGGGGTGGAAGGATCCGCGCACGACGCTGGTGCTCGACTTCTGGGACGAGTTGGCCAGGGACGCCGGCCTCGCGCCTGGCTATCTGCTGGTCTACCGGGCACCTTGGGATGTGGCCGATGCCCTGCAGCGGACGGGTGCCGACGTCTTTCTGCGCAACCCGGAGTACGGCTACCGTATCTGGAGCTTCTACAATCGCCGGCTGCTGGACTTTCGCCGCCGTCACGCGGAGCGCACGCTGCTCGTTGCCATCGAGGCCGTGCTTGCCGAGCCGCGCAGGTTCACCGAGCTTCTGGCTGCACGGTTCGGGCTCGCAATGGAGCACGATCTGCCGGCCCGCCTGCGTGGAGAGGAGGGACTGCGGGCCCGCGCTCTGGACGATCCTCTGGTCGAGCTGGTGGCAGCCACGAGCCCTGAGGTTCACCGCCTGCACGGCGAGCTGCAAGAGGCTGCCGATCTGCCGGTGACCGGCCCGGTGTTGGAGCGGCGGTTGCCCCGCGCGCGGCCGAAATCGGCCTCGGCCCGCTTATCGGTGGTCATCCCCTGCCGCGATCACGGCGAGCTCCTGGTCGAGGCCGTGGCGAGCGTGGAGGCCTCCGCGCCCGACGGAGAGCTGATCGTCGTCAACGACGGCTCTCGGCAGCCGCGAACCCTCGAGGTCCTGGATCGGTTGCGGCAGGCTGGCTACGACATCCTGGACGAAGCGGGCGTCGGTCTGGCGCAGGCCCGCAATGCCGGCATCGCCCGCGCCAAGGGGCCCTACATCCTCACCCTGGACGCCGATGACCGCCTGCGCCCGCGCTTCGCCGACGCGGCGGTGGCACTGCTGGACGAGGAGCCCAGCCTCGGGGTGGTCTACGGCGATCGCCACACCTTCGGCCTGCGGTCCGCCGATATCGAGGTCCCCGACTTCGACCTCGACCGAATGCTGTGCGGCAACTACGTGGCCTCCTGCGCGGTGTTCAGAAAGGAAGCCTGGTCGAGCTGCGGGGGCTACGCCCGCGAGCTGCCGGCATGGGAGGACTGGGAGTTCTGGCTCGCGCTCGCGGAGCTGGGCTGGGGATTCCGTCACCTGCCGATGCTGAGCTTCGACCATCGCTTGCGGCCCGGGTCGATGGTCTCGATGTGCGAGCGCGCCGAGGTCGGCACACGCCTGGAGGAGCTCATCGTCCGCAAGCATGAGAGGCTCTACCTGCGCCGGTTCCGGCACCTTCTGGACTCGATGCAGTCGCGGGCCGCCGCGGAGGCCGAGCTCCGCCGTATCGCGACCGATCGCCTCGCCGCCGAGCGCGACCGGCTCTACGGCGAGCTCGAACGCTGGAAGGAACGCATCCTGTTCATGGAAGGTACGCGAGCCTGGCGCTGTCGCGGATGGCTCCTCCGGCTCACGGGTCGGGGCGCGGCGCGAAGCCTTGCCGCGGCCGATGCTCCCGCGCGGCGGCGGCCCACGGGCAGTTGAGCATCAGGTGGACCCGGTGATGTCGAGAAGCTCGATTCATGGCGTTCCCGGGTGATCGGAGAGTGTCCATGGAACCGGCGCGAACCACCGTCGTGATCAAGACCTTCGAGCGTCCGGCAGCGGTCGATCGCCTGCTCGACAGCATCCGGACGCGCTACCCGGCGGTCCCGGTTGTCGTCGTCGACGACAGCCGCGAGGTCGATCGCGCGCTTCTCGCGCGCTCCGCGCACGAACCGGAAACCCGCTACGTTCATACCGGCTTCGATATCGGCGTTTCGGCAGGACGCAATCTCGGCGTCCGCCTGGCGAGCACTCCCTATGTCTTCACCTGCGATGACGACTGCTTCTTCGGTGAGCACACGGACCTGCGCCGGGCAGAGGAGCTGCTGGAGGCGGCGCGGGTCGACCTTCTGGGGATCAACGACAGCACTGGCTTCTGGGGATTGTACGCGGTGAGCGACGGCGCGGTGGAGTACCAGCAAGCGTCGCGCGGCGAGGTGGGACCGGTGCGCCTGGTCGATTTCGCGCCAAGCCAATTGCTGGCGCCTGCTCGCGTGCTCCGCCGATACCCTTGGGACGAGTCGCTGAAGATCGGCGAGCACTTCGCCTACTTCTACGCTCACCTGGGCAAGATCCGCGTGGGCTACACGGAAGCCATCTCGGTCCATCACGAGCCCATGAGGAACCCGCTTTACGATGCCCATCGCGGGCGCGCGCTCGACTACGTCCGCGAATTCATGCGGCGCCAGAATCTGCGCCGCCGGATCGACCTTGCCGGCGAAGTGCTGGAGGCTTGGTGAGCCAGACGCTGTCACCGTACGCAGGGCTCGAAACTTTCGCATCTATTTCGCCCGCGCGAAGGGAGAAGGCATCGCCGCTGGCCCGGCGAGAAGATGAAGGACGCCGTCACGCCGGCTCCGCCCATGGCTCGGCCATCGCCACCGCGATGCGGCGCGGCCCGGTGAACGGCTCGCGCCCGTGCGCCACGAGCATGTTGTCGAGCAGCAGCACGTCCCCCTTCTGCCAGGGGAAGCTCACGGTCTCGGCGGCGTAGGCGGCGCGGATCTCCGCCAGCACCGCCTCCTCGATCGCGCCGCCGTCGCCGTAGAACGTCTGGGCGGGCAGCTCGTCGGGGGCGAGGCCGCTCTCCAGCGCGCGGCGCGCCTCCGGCGGCAGGCTCGAAACGTGGAAGAAGAGCGCATGGTTGAACCAGACCGGCTCGCCGGTCCGCGGGTGGCGGCGGATCGCCGGCCGCACCTGGCGCGTGCGCAGCCGGTCCCCGTCCTTCCACTCGACCTCGATGCCGGCGGCGCGGCAGTAGCGCTCGACCTCGCCGCGCTCGGCGGTCTGGAACGCCTCGCGCCAGGAGAGGCCGAGGCCGTCGCCATAGTTGCGGACGTAGAGCACCTGACGATGCGCGAACGCCTCGCGCACCGCGGCCGGCAGGCGATCGTGGATGCGCCGGCTGTCGGCGATCGGCGTCCTGCCGCCGGTCGCCGCCGGCTCGACGCAGAAAAAGGCGATCCGCATCGGCCAGTTCAGGGTGTACGACTGCTCGTTGTGCAGCACGATCGGCTGGTCCGCCGGGTGGTCGGTCGAGGTGTAGACCTCCCCCTCCAGCACCGAGCGCGGCGACGAGCGCTCGCCGTAGCGGATCGGATCGGCCGAGGCGGCGGCGACGAACGCCTGGAAGCGGCCGAGCGCCGGCAGGTCGAAGCCGCGGCAGAGGACGCCGCCGTGCGCCGAGAGCCAGCCGCGGATGCGCTCCTTCTGATCGGCCGCCCAGGCGACCGGATCGATCCCCTCCCGCGCCGGCTCGACGACGAGCGGCAGCCCCGGCCCGCCGGTGCGCACGAGCTCCTCGCGCGACAGGGCGACCGCCTTGGGCTGCGCCGCGGCGAGCTTCGCAAACCTCTGGTCCTTGCGCTTCCCGGTCTCCATCGTCCTTTGCTCCCTGGTGTCCGCGCTCTCCAGCGGCAGGGCGTCCAGCCGCGTCTCGGGCGACGCGGCGGCGCCGGCGAGCAGCGCCGCGTAGCGGGCCACCGTCGCCTCGGCCGTCCGGCGCGTGAAGAGGTCGGTGTTGTAGCGGAGCCCCCCGCGGAGGCCGCCGCCGGCGTCCTCCTCCAGCGAGAGGCTCCAGTCGAAGACCGCGGTGCCCGGATCGACGTCGAGCGCGGAGACCGCGATGCCGTCCGCCGCGGCGCTCGGCGGCGGCGCGTTCTGCAGGATGAACATGACCTGGAAGAGCGGGTTGCGGCCCGCGTCGCGCTCCGGGCGGACCGCCTGGACCACCTGGTGGAACGGCGCCTCCTGATGGGCGTAGGCGGCGAGCGCCACGGCGCGCGTGCGCTCGACGAGATCGACGAAGCGCGGGTTGCCCGCGAGGTCGGCGCGCAGCACCAGGCTGTTGACCAGGAAGCCCAGGAGCCCCTCGGTCTCGACCCGGCTGCGCCCCGCGACGTCGGTGCCGACCGCGAGGTCGGTCTGCCCGGTCAGCCGGTGCAGCAGGGCGAGGAAGCCGGCGAGGAGCGTCATGAAGAGCGTCGCGCCGTGCCGCCGGCCGAGGAGGCGCAGCGCGGCCACGACCTCCGCCGGCAGCGCGAACGGCAGGACCGCGCCGCGGAAGCTGCCGCCGTCGGGCCGCGGCCGGTCGAGCGGCAGGTCTGGTTGAAGTCGCTCAGCGTCGGGTCCGCCGCCAGCGCCCCGCTCATTCTGCCCTCCTCA
>JASLEW010000413.1 GCA_030150965.1 Thermoanaerobaculia bacterium
GGGGACGGCCGGCCGAGGCGTGGGGGGCGATCACCACGCGGCCGGGGTGGACGGCGCCGCCGGGCCGGAGGCCGGGACGGCCGCCGAAGGCGTGGAACTGGCCGCGGTGGGCGAAGGAGCGGACGGAGCCGCGGCCCAGGCCGAAGGCCAGCCCCTGGGGCGAGAACACGCCGCCATAGCCGCCGGGCCAGAACCAGCTGCCGTAGTAGCCGCCGACGGTGAACCCGGAGCCGGCGTCGGGCGCATAGCCGCCGCCGGCGCCGCCGATGCCACCGGCGCCCTGCTGGAGCGCCAGCAGGTCGCGCGCCTCGGTGGCGGCCACGGCCGCCTGCTGCGCCGCGGCGGCGGTCTGGAGCTGGAGCTGCTCGTCCGCCTGCTCCCGCTGGTGCGCCTGGGCCTCCTCGCGGCTCATCCACTGGCCGTCGCTCTGCACCAGGCCGTGCAGGCGCATCGAGTCGTCGTAGGGGATCCAGCGGTCGAGCCGCTCCTCGAAGACGTAGCCGAAGGGGTGCAGCAGGTCGGCCAGCCCGGGACTGCGGGGATCGATCTCGGCAGCCACCAGCGCCGCCTGACGCGTGCCCTGCGAGAAGCCGTGGGCGCGCGCCCAGCGCGCCAGCTCGATCCAGTCGGCGGCCCGCCGCGGGCCGTGCGCCTCGCGGCTCTCGATCTCCTGCTTGCGCTCCAGGTAGGCCGAGAAGCTGGTCTCCGCCTTCTCGACGCGGGCGACGGCGCTGCGCACCAGGCTGATGCTGCCGCCCGGCAGCTCGATGCGCACCTGGGCGTCGTTGACCTCGGCGACCACGCCGGTGAACGAGCGGCCGTTCTTCAGGTAGACGTCGTCGGCCAGGAGGGGCGATCCAGCCAGGGTTCCGAGGGCGAGGAGGAGGGCGGTGAAACCTGCCGGTAGTCCCTTCGTGCTCGTCGAGCGCATCGAACGTCCTTTCGCCGGCGCGCCGACAGCCCGCCGGCATCGCTATCGTAGCACCAAACAGCACCCCGCTCGGGGAGCCCCGCCGGGTCCGGCGGCGGCCTCGCGGGAGGAGACGAAGCCATGGCTTGCGGGCGCTGGCGGCCGTCGGGTCATCCACCGGACCGGCAGATGCGTAGTGCAACGGGGCAGTGGACCTCGTGAGGGTCAATAAATGGCCCAAACCTGTCCGATTCGGGATCTCTTTTGCACCTGGCGATATGTTCTATACTGCAATCGAGCCATCGGCTCCAAGCTCCAGTGATCTCGGAGATGCGCGATCGGCATGGTTTCCAGGTCCACCTTTACCTCGAAGCTGACGCGTGATCCGAAGCAGCGGGCCGAGGCCTACTTCCGCGAGGGAAATAAGCAGAAAGCCGCGGAGATGTACGCCCGCGCCGGCGACCACCGCCAGGCGGCGCGCCTGGCCGCGGAAGCCGGCGACGAGCGGCTGGCGGTCGACAGCTCGCTCAGGGCGGCATTTCCCGACGGCATGCCCGCGGTGCCACCGGCGCGGACGGCGCCGCGGGGCGCCGCCACCGAGCCGGGCATCAGGCCGCTTTCGAGCGCCCAGCCGCTGCAACCGCTCCAGCCGCCGCCCCTCCCGGCTCCACAATCCCTCCAGCCCCTCCAACCCCTCCAGGCAGCGGAGCTCCTGGCCGACCACGGCCACTACGACCTCGCCATCGGCCTCTTCGAGCTGACCCGCGCCTACCGCCGGGCGGCGCTCGCCGCCGTCGAGCTGCGCCAGCCGGGCCGCGCCGGCCGCCTGTTCGAGCGCGGCAGGTCCTACGCCGACGCCGCGGTCCAGTACGAGAGCGCCGAGCTGCTGGAGGACGCGCTGCGCGTCCTGGAGATCGAGGGCAAGCGGCTCGCGGAGGCGGGCCGGACCGGCGGCGCTCACCAGGAGCAGCAGGCGCGCCTCGACCTGCGCCGCGCCGAGCTGCTGCGCAAGATGGGCAAGAGCGCCGAGGCGGCGGCGCTGCTGCGCGAGGTGCGGCCGACCGCGCAGGCGGTGCGGCTGCTGGAGGAGAGCGGCAGGTACCGCGAGGCGATCGAGACCGCGCTGCAGATGAACGACGCCGAGACCGCGGTGCGCCTGCTGCACCGCGCGCCCGACATCGACCGGCAGCTGGCGGCGCAGATCTACCTGCGCAGCGGTCACGCGCTCGCGGCCGGCAACCTGTTCGCCGGCCTGGGGATGGCGCGCGAGGCCGCCGAGGCCTACGAGGCCGGCGGCGACTGGGCCAAGGCCGGCTCGCGCTGGGAGACCGCCCAGGAGCACGAGCGCGCCGCCGAGGCCTACGTGCGTGCCCGCCGGCCGCGCGACGCCGGGCGCTGCTACGCCGCGGTGGGCAAGGTCCAGCAGGCGGCCGCCGCCTTCTCCCGGGCGGGCGACCACGCCGCCGCCGCGGCGCAATACCTGAAGGCGCGGCAGCGGGTGGCCGCGGCGGCCGAGCTGCTCGCCGGCGGCGACAAGGAGCAGGCGGCCAAGGTGCTGCTGCAGGTCGCCGACGGCGGCCCCGAGCACGAGACGGCGACGCTGCAGCTGGTGCCGCTGCTGCTGGAGCAGGGGCAGGCGGAGGAGGCGCTGCGCCGCCTGCGCCAGCTGCCGCCGGCGCGGCTGCCGGCGGCGCATACCCTGGGCACGCCGCTGGCCGTCGAGCGCGCCCAGGCGGCGCGCGAGCGCCTCTACTGGCTGGGCCGCGCCTACGAGCAGCTGGGCAAGCTCGACCAGGCCGAGAGCTGCTACCGCGAGCTGGCCGACCCGACGGCCGAGCACCGCGATGCCCTGGCGCGGCTGGTGGAGGTGCGCCAGCGCCTGCGGCCCGGCAGCGCGGACCTCGGGCTCACCGCGCAGAGCGCCGCGGTGGGCGCCACGATCGCCGCGCCGGTGCCGTCGCGATGGCAGGGGATCACGCCCAGGGCGTCCACGGTCCTGTCCGCGCCGGAGGCGGGCTCGGCAGCGG
>JASLEW010000416.1 GCA_030150965.1 Thermoanaerobaculia bacterium
GGGCGCCCGCGCCGAGGCGCGACAGGAACCCCCAGGCGCCCGAGGAGAGGAGGCCGCCGGGCGGCGCCAGGGTCAGCTCCAGCGCCACCACCGCGACCAGCGCGCCGATGGCGTCGCCGAAGATGCCCTCGGCCTCCAGCACCGTGGCGACGTTGCGCTGCACGCGGATGCGGCGCAGCAGCGGGTTGATCACCGTGGGGCCGGTGACGATGACCAGGCTGCCGAAGAGCAGCGACAGGGTGGCGTCCCAACCGAGGAGCAGATGGGCCGCCGCGGCGCCGCCGAGCATCGTTACCGCCGAGCCCAGGGTCACCAGCTGCCGGATGCTGCGCGCCTCGCGGCGGAGCCGGCGCAGGTCGAGGCTCATGCCGCCCTCGAACAGGATGACCGCGACGGCGAAGCCGACCAGCGCCGGCAGCGCCCGGCCCAGGCTCTGCGGCAGCACCAGGCCGGCCGCGTCGGGCCCGAGGAGCAGGCCGGCGGCGAGCAGCACGACGATGCCGGGGATGCGCAGGTGATGGGCGACCGACTGCGCCAGCATCCCGGCGGTCAGGGCGATGGCCACCGTCAGGGCGGGGTCGGCGAGCGGGTGGGCGGCCATGGGCGGGGTGGCGGGGATGACGGTGGCGGCGAAGGCGGGCGGACAGGGTGCTGGCGTGACCGGGCCGCGGCCGGCGAGACCGGCGGGCCCGGTGGCCCTGGCGGCTCCGACGGCCCCGATGGCGCCGATGGCCCCGATGGGCAGGCATTCTTGTCCATACGCGGCGCCTCCGCATAGACTCACCCTAGAGTTGCCAGGTTGCCCCGGGCATCCGGAGGTGGTCGATGAAGCTGCTGGTCAACGGCGAAGAGCATGAGGTCGAGGTGCCGGACGACATGCCCCTGCTGTGGGTGCTGCGGGACGTGCTGGGCCTGACCGGGACGAAGTTCGGCTGCGGCATGGCGCAGTGCGGCGCCTGCACGGTGCTGGTGGACGGCCAGCCGCTGCGCTCCTGCGTGCGCCCGGCGGCGGCGGTCGCCGGGCGGGCGATCACCACCATCGAGGGGCTGGGGTCCGACGGCAGCCACCCGGTGCAGCGCGCCTGGGCCGAGGTGGACGTGGTGCAGTGCGGCTACTGCCAGTCGGGGCAGATCATGGCGGCGGTGGCGCTGCTCAGGGCGGCGCCGAAGCCGACCGATGCCGAGATCGACGCGGCGCTCGCCGGCAACCTCTGCCGCTGCGGCACCTATCAACGCATCCGCGGCGCCGTGCACCGCGCCGCCGAGCTGATGGCGGGCTGAGCCATGGCCTCCGCTCACCGCCTCTCGCGGCGCACCTTCCTCAAGACCTCGGCCACCGCCGGCGGCGCGCTGGTGGTCGGCTTCTTCGTCCCCGCCGGGCTGCGGCGCCTGGCGGCGCAGGAGGCGGGCGCCTCGCCCCAGGCCGCCACGGCGGCAACGGCGGCGGCCGGCCAGCCGGCCGCGCTGCCGCCCGCCAACGCCTTCCTGCGCATCGGCGCCGACGACAGCGTCACCGTGCTGCTGGCGCACTCGGAGATGGGGCAGGGCATCTGGACCACGCTGCCGATGCTGGTCAACGAGGAGCTCGACGCCGACTGGAGCCGCTTCCGCATCGAGCACGCGCCGGCGGCGGCGGTCTACCACTCGACGGTCTTCCCCATCCAGATGACCGGCGGCTCGACCACCACCTGGTCGGAGTTCGACCGCTACCGCCGGGTCGGCGCGCTGACCCGGACGATGCTGGTCGCGGCGGCTGCCGCGGCCTGGGGCGTCGCTCCCGGCGACTGCCGCACCGAGCGCGGCTTCGTGGTCTGCGGCGCGAAGCGCGCCAGCTACGGGTCGCTCGCCGCCGCCGCCGCCGCGCTGCCGCCGCCGGCGAGCGTCACGCTCAAGGCGCCGGAGGCGTGGACGGTCATCGGCAAGCCGATGCGCCGCCTGGACACGCCGGAGAAGATCACCGGCCGCGCCCGGTTCGGCATGGACGTGCGCCTGCCGGGCATGCTCACCGCGGTGATGGCCCATCCGCCCACCTTCGGCGGCAAGGTGAAGCGCTTCGACGCGGCGGCGGCGCGGGCGGTGCCCGGGGTGCGCGCCGTGTTCGAGGTGCCCTCGGGCGTCGCCGTGGCGGGCGACCACTTCTGGGCCGCCAAGAGCGGGCGCGACGCGCTGATGCAGGCGGGGATCGAGTGGGAGGCCGGGCCGCACGCCGCCGCCGACTCGGCGGAGCTGACCGCCCGGTACCGGACGCTCGCCCGCTCGGCGGGCACGCCGGCCGCCACCGCGGGCGACGTGGAGCCGGTGCTCCGCCATCCCCCCGCGGTGGCGAAGCCGCTGCCCGCCGGCTATGCCGAGCCCGGGACCGGCCCGGCGCCGGGGCTCGCCGCCGCGGCAGCTCCGCATCCGCCGCTCACCGCCGAGTACGCCGTGCCCTACCTGGCGCACGCGCCGATGGAGCCGCTCAACTGCACGGTGCGGCGCTCCGCGGACGGCTGCGAGGTGTGGACCGGCACGCAGTTCCAGTCGATGGACCAGCTGCGGGTGGCGGGGGTGCTCGGGCTCAAGCCCGAACAGGTCGCGGTGCACACCACGTTCCTCGGCGGCGGCTTCGGCCGGCGGGCCAACATCGCCTCGGACTTCGTGGTCGAGGCGGCGCACGTGGCGAGGGGTCTCGACCAGCCGGTGAAGGTGGTGTGGACGCGCGAGGACGACATCCGCGGCGGCTACTACCGGCCGCTCGCCGTCCACCGGCTGGAGGGCGTCCTCGCCGGGGCCCGCGGCAGCGCCGCGCCGGTCGCCTGGCGGCAGCGCATCGTCACCCAATCGATCCTCGGCGGCTCGCCGTTCGCCGCGATGATCAAGGACGGCGTGGACGCGACCAGCGTCGAGGGGGCGGCCGACTCGCCCTACGTCAAGGCGATCGCCAACCACCGCGTCGAGCTGCACACGGTCGATCCCGGGGTGCCGGTCCTGTGGTGGCGCTCGGTGGGCCATTCGCACACCGCCTTCGCCGTCGAGTCTTTCGTCGACGAGCTGGCGCACGCCGCGGGGCGCGACCCGCTGGAGCTGCGCCTGGCGCTCCTGGCGCAGGCGCCGCGGGTGCGCGCGGTGCTGGCGCTGGCGGCGGAGAAGGCCGGGTGGGGGACGCCGCCGGCGGCCGGCCGGGCGCGCGGGCTGGCGGTGCACGAGTCGTTCGGCAGCATCGTGTCGCACGTCGCCGAGGTGTCGGTGGCCGGCGGCCGGATCCGCGTCCACCGGGTGGTGTGCGCCGTCGACTGCGGCATCTGCGTCAACCCGCTCGGGTTGCGCGCGCAGATGGAGTCCGCCGTCGCCTTCGGGCTCGGGGCGGCGCTGCACTCGCAGGTGACGCTCGCGCGGGGCCGGGTGGTGCAGAGCAACTTCCACGACTACCAGGTGCTGCGCCTGCACGAGATGCCGGAGGTCGAGGTGCACATCGTGCCGAGCCGCGAGAAGTCCGGCGGCGCCGGCGAGCCCGGCACGCCGCCGATCGCGCCGGCGGTGGCCAACGCGGTGTTCGCCCTGACCGGCAAGCGCCTGCGCGAGCTGCCGCTGCGCCTTGCCTGAGGCCCGGATGGGGACAGGACGCCAGATGCCGACTCCGATACCGACTCCGACTCCGATAACGACCTCGACGCAGATTCCGGCTTCGATGCCGGCTCCGACTCCGGCTTCGACAGCGACGCCATTCCGAACCCTCTCGCGAGCCGCGCTCTGCCGCGCCTGGCCGAGCACCGCGCTCCGCCGCGCCCGGCGGAACGCCGCGCTTCCCCGCGCCCGGCCGCCGCTTGCCGGCCTGCTCGTCCTGGCACTCGGCGCCGGACTGGCGGCGCGG
>JASLEW010000438.1 GCA_030150965.1 Thermoanaerobaculia bacterium
GGAGGAGGCGGCGGGACCGGCGCCGCCGCGGCATACCGCGGCGGTGCGGTGGAAGAAGAAGACTTCCCGCCGATCGCGGCGGAAGGAGCCAGGCCGCCGGCTGCGGCGGAAGGAGCCGGGCCCCCGGTCGCGGCGGAAGGAGCCACGCCGCCGGCCGCGGCGGCAGGGGCCACGCCGCCGGCCGCGGCGGGAGAAGACACCGCATCGGCCGCGGCAGCTGCCGTGGCGGCGCGCTCCCGCGCCGGGGCGGCGGCGCTCTTCTTCGGCGGCGGCAGGGCCTCGGTCACGGCCTGGAGCGCCTTCTCGCTCCGGACCGGGGCCGATCCCTCCGCCGCCCGCGGAAAGACCCGGTCGAGCAGGGGCGCGCCGGCCTGCGCCGCCACGGTGGCGCCGCCGCGGGGCCCGTCCCTGCCGGGAGGAGGCGCTCCGGGGCCGGCATCGGCCTGGCCGGCCGCGGCTTGGCGCGGGAGGGCGCCGGCACTGCCGCGCGCAGCCTCCTCGTCACCGGGCGCCGGACCGCGCCTCGCCTGGTGGAGCGCCAGGCCCCCGGGAGCGGCGGGGGGCGCGGCCGGAGCGGCGGGGGCAACCCTCTTCGCGGCGGCCGAGCGAGGGATGTACGAGTCGCGGGCGGCGAGCTCCGCGCTTCCGGGGGCGCCGGTGGCGGAGCCCGGGCCGCCCGGCACAGCGGCGACGGCTGGCCGCGGCCCGCCGCGGACACCGGCGCCAGGATCCGTGGCTCCGGGGGAGGCAGCAGCGCCGCCCGGCATTGCGGCGGCCTCTCCGTCCCTGGTGCCGGCACGCGGCGTGGCGGTGGCCTCTCCGCCCACGGTGCCGGCGACCGGCGCCGTCCCTCCGGCGGCGTGGCCGGGGCTCGCCGGCGCGGCGACGCGCTCCGCCCGGATCGACGGGCGGAGGTCCCACTCGTGCAGCGCCGCCAGTCCGGCGGTGACTGCGGCTGCCAGAGCCGCCGCCACCGCCGCGGCGCGCATCCGGCGCGGCGGCCGGACGCCGGCGATCATCGGCCGCGGCGGCTGGACGCCGCCATCCACCGGGCGCGGCGGCTGGGCGCCGCCATCCACCGGGCGCGGCGGCTGGACGCCGCCGCTTGGCCGCCGTTCCGGCGCGGCCGGGTTGCCGGGGCCGAGGACGAGGCGCTCCGGGATGTCGGCTTGCAGGCGGCGCAGCAGCTCGGGCGGCGGGCTGCCGCCGGCGCTCCGCGCGTACCGGGCGAGGCGCCGGGCCATCCGCCAGCGGTTCCAGAAGGCCGGGGCGCTCACCGCTCCCCCCCGCGGGGCTCGAGCGCGCGGCCCAGCGCCGCCAGCGCCCGCTTCAGGCGCTTGCGGATCGCCACTCCGCTCACTCCCTCGGCGGCGGCGACCTCGCGCACCGAGCGCTCTCCCCAATAGAGCGCCGTCACGGTGAAGCGCTGCTCGTCCGGCAGGCCGAGGACGGCACGGCGCAGGCGCTCGCCGGCAACCGCCAGGCCCAGGACCTCGTCGGCGGCCGGCGAGGGATCGTGCACCTCCTCGGCCTGCCGCTCGTCGAGCGCCACCAGACGCCGCGGCCGGCGCAGATGGTTGAGGAAGGTGTTGTAGGCGATGCGGCACAGCCAGGTCGAGAACTGGGCCTGTCCCTGGAACCCGGCCAGCGCGTCCCAGGCCCGCCGGTAGGTGTCCTGGGTGAGGTCGGCCGCCAGCTCGGCATCGCCGCACAGCCGCCGCAGGAAGGCGTGGACGCCCTCGTACGACTGCTCCACCAGCCGTTCGGCGGCGGCGCGGTCGCCCGCCGCCACGGCGGCCAGCAGCTCCGATTCCCGCATCTCGCTTCGTGCGAGCTCCCGCACCGCGCCTCCGCCGTACCCGCCGTCGATGGCCTGACCGACTCTTCCCATCCTATCCGTTCAGACACGTCGGACCCTGCCGAGGCAACCTCCGGTCGAGGCTCGTCTGGTCTCTAGAGATCGCGGGCCACCAGTTGCACCACCGCTTCCATGTGACCGGTCTGCGGGAACAGGTCGAGCAGGTGGACGCTCTCGATCCGGAACGCGGGGTCCAGCAACCGCAGGTCGCGGGCCAGCGTGGCGGCGTCGCACGAGACATAGGTGAGGCGGCGGGCCCGCCGCGCGGAGAGCGCCTGGCGCACCCGCGAGGTCAGGCCGGCGCGCGGCGGATCGACCAGCACCCGCTCCGGCCGGTCGGGCAGGGCGGCGATCCAGCTCTCGACCACCTGGCCGATGCATTCGACCCCCGGCAGCCGGTTGCGCCGCGCATTGTGGCGCGCGAAGCGGGTGGCGATGCGGTCCGCCTCGACGCTCACCACCCGCTCGTGGCGGCGGGCGAGGGGCAGGCCGAAGAGGCCCACGCCGCCGTAGAGGTCGAACGCCTGCCCCCCCTCCCACGGGCCCACCGCCACCTCGATCAGGCGCGGCAGCAGCTGGCGGTGGACCTGGAAGAAGCAGCGGGCGTCGTAGCCGAACGAGAGCCCGCCGGCCGCGGTCCACACCTCGCCGTGGGGAAGGCCGGGCACGAGCGGCGCCGCCGTCACCGCGCCGCCGTCGCCGGCGGCCAGGTCGAGGCGGCGCACCGGCGAAGCGGCAAGCCGCTCGGGCAGCTCCGGCAGCAGCGCCTCCAGCTCCGGCACCAGGAGCGGACAGCGGCGGACCTCCACCAGGGCGGTGGTGCCACGGGCGTGATAGCCGACGCGCGCCGCTCCGGTCGCGGCGTCGACCGCCACGTGCAGCTGCGTGCGCAGGCGGTAACCCCAGGGCTGCCCGGAGAGCACCTCGATCCGCGGCGGCAGCTCGACCCGTCCCAGCCTTTCCAGCGTCTCGCGCACCGCCTCGGCCTTGAGGCGCGGCTGCAGCGCGTCGTCGAGATGCTGGAGGTCGCAGAGGCCGGTGGCGGCCAGCTCCGGGAAGGGGTCGGCGCGCCGGCCCGGGCCCGGCACCAGGATCTCGACGATCGCCGCGCGGCAGTAGTCCCGCCGCCGCTCGGTGAGGCGCACCCGCAGGCGGTCGCCGGGCGCGGCGCGGGCGATGAACAGCGGCACGCCCTCGAGGCGCGCCAGCCCCTCGCCGCCGACCACCAGCTTCTCCACCACCACCTCGGCCTCGTCCA
>JASLEW010000455.1 GCA_030150965.1 Thermoanaerobaculia bacterium
TCCGGCGCTGCGGCCGCGGCTCCCCCCGCCCCTGTGCCGGCCGCCGCCGCCGCGCTGCCGCCGCCCTGCGGCGCCGCGGGCGAAAACGTGGCAGAATCATGGGGTTGAGCGGCCGCACCGGCAGCCGCCCCCGGTGCCCGCGAGCAGCCGTCGCCAAGGCCGCAGGTGACCAGGGCTGCCAGGGCGCCGGCGGCGGTCAGCGCGGAGACGCGGTACCTTCCCATGCGGACTACTCTAGTGCACCGCGGCGTGAATCCGGCACCCGGCGGGTCTGCAGCTCTCGCCGCCCCTGCCGCGGCTGCCGCGGCGGCTTCGTCAAGGGGCGGAGCGGACGGAGAGGGAGCGGCCCGCGAGACTCGCCGCGCGCAACGGTCCGACGGATCTGGTGGAGCTGATCTTCGATCCCCACCGGGGGCTGCTGCGGGAGGAGGTTGGCGCATCGTAGGTCATTGTGGAGGATGGGCCAGGGCCTGCATCGCTAACTCGCCCGCCGCCCTCGCGGCGTGGGGGGTGACGGCCGCCACCGGCGGAGCCCCAGGCGCGGATGCCCACGGCGCCTTCGGCACGCCCGGGCGCGGCGCGCCGTGTCCCCGCTCCGGGGTGCTTCGCGCCGGGTCCACCGGGGCGCCGCGCCGCACCTCTCACTTGGAGCCGGCGCCCTAGGCGCCACGCGTTCGCCATCGACCACCGGCATGCCCGACCCCATCGCCACCCTGCACCGCTTCGCCCCGGCCGCCGAGCCGCCGGCCGTGCTGCTGGTGGGCTTCGAGCGCGCCGACGCCGAGGCGCTGCGCGCCCGCCTCGGCCGCAGCCTGCGCGGCGGCGAGAGCGTCGAGGTGATCGCCACCCCCAGCCCGGAGGCAGCCCGCCAGCAGGTCGCCGGGCGCGAGGTGGCGGTGGTCTGCCTGGGCGAGCGCTACACCGGCGAGGAGGCGCGGCGGCTGATCGCCGGCGAGGCGCTCGACGCGGACCTCGCCTGGAGCGGCGAGAGCGGCCTCGGCACCTCGGCCGCCGGCGCCGACGCCCAGGCGGGCCGGCCGGCGCCGCTCCACATCGTCGCCGCGGCCGGCCCCGACCCGCTGCTCTTCCAGGACCTGATCGCCGAGGACCGCATCTTCTACCTCAGCCAGCGCCCGCCGGCCCTCGATGAGCTGGCGGCGCTGATCGGCAACGCGGTGCGGCTCTACGCGGCGCGGCGCGACAACCTGCAGCGCGCGGAGGCCGATCAGCCACCGCCGCCGCGTCACCGCGTCGACGTCGCCGAGGTGCTGCGCCAGCTCGCCCTGCAGCCGGGGCTGGGCGAGCGCTCCGAGGTGCTGGCCGAGGCGGCGCGCGAGACGGTCGACGCGCAGCGCGCCTACTGCCTGCTCTACGACCCCAATGACGACACCCTGTGGACGCGCGACCGGGCCACCGGCAGCGAGCGCCGCGACAGCGCCGCCGTCGGCATCGCCAGCTTCGTGCTGCGCAGCGGCCTGGGGCTGATCGTGGCGCGCAGCGGCCGCGACGCGCGCTACGACCGCGAGCTCGACGACCCCGAGGGGGACGGCTCCGAGCGGCTGATCGCCGTGCCGGTGCGCGGCACCGAGGGGCGCATCCTGGCGGTGCTGGTGGCCGTCCGCTCGGCGCGCGAGGCGGAGTTCGGCGCCGCCCAGCTGGAGCTGCTGGAGCGCCTGGCGGCGCCCGCCGCCACCTACCTGCCGCCGCCGCGGCCGGAGGAGGTGCTCGGCGACGACGCGCTGTTCCGCCGCGAGGCGCTCGAGCGCTACCAGGCGCTCGACGAGGCCAACGACCCGCTGCGCATCTCCCCCTCCTGGACCCGATGGACCTACTGGTCGCTGCTCGCCGCCCTGGTCGCGGCGCTCCTGTTCTCGGCGCTGGGCGAGGTCAAGGAGTACGCCTCCGGCATCGCCGTGGTGTGGATGGGCACGCGCGACGACATCACCGCCGAGGCCCCCGGCACGGTCGGCGCGGTCGAGGTGACGCCCGGCCAGCGGGTGCGCCCGGGCCAGGTGCTGGTGCGCTTGCACGAGGCCCAGGAGGCGGCCGAGCTGGCGCGGCTCGATCAGGAGTTCGATCTGCAGCTGGTCAACCGCCTGCGCGACCCCTCCGACACCGGCGCCGAGCAGGCGCTGATCGGCCTGCGCACCCAGCGCCAGCTGGCCCAGGCGCGGCTCGGCGAGCGCACCCTGCGCGCCCGCACGGCGGGCGTGGCGAGCGACGTGCGGGTGCGCCCGGGCGAGTACCTCAACGCCGGCGAGCTGGTGATGTCGGTGGTCCGCGACCAGGACCAGCCGACGGTGGTGGTGCTGCTGCCGGGCGAGTACCGGCCGCAGGTGCGGCGCGGCATGCCGATCCGCTTCGAGATCTCGGGCTACCGCTACGCCTACCAGAAGCTGACCGTCGATTCGGTGAGCGACGAGGTGGTGGGGCCGGGCGAGGCGAAGCGCTACCTGGGGCCGGAGATCGGCGACTCGGTGCAGCTGACCGGGCCGGTGGTGATCCTCAAGGCCCGGCTGCCGCGGCCCACCTTCACCGCCGAGGAGCACACCTACCGCTTCCACAACGGCATGCACGGCAACGCCGAGGTCGAGGTGCGGCGGGAGAAGATCCTGGTGACCCTGATACCCGGCCTCAAGGCCCTCTTCCACCAGGGCAGGGGCTGAGGAGGGCGAGGGCCGAGGATGGCAAGGGCTGAAGATGGCTGAATCCGAACACGGGCCGCGGCGCGGCCAGACCCCGGACGACGGCGGCGCCGCCGGCGCCCCCGCCGGCTCCGACCCCTCCGCGCTCACCCGCCGCTTCCCGGCGCTCCGCGGCCTGCGGCTCTCCGGCCACAAGCGCCGCATCCCCCAGGTGCAGCAGACCGCCGCCACCGACTGCGGGCCGGCCTGCCTGACCATGGTGCTCGGCTACTTCGGCAAATCGGTGCGGCTCGACGACGTGCGCACCGCCATGGGCTTCAGCCGCCTCGGCACCGACGCCCTGACCCTGGTGGAGACCGCCCGCATCTACGGCCTGCGCGGCCGCGGCATCAAGATCCGCGACATCGACGCCCTGCGCTTCCTCGACCCCGCCTCGATCCTGCACTGGCGGTTCAACCACTTCGTGGTCTTCGAGCGCATGGAGCGGCGCGGCGCCTGGGTGGTCGATCCGGGCGGCGGCCGGCGGCTGGTGTCGCGCGAGGAGCTCGACCGCGCCTTCACCGGCGTGGCGGTGAGCTTCGAGACCACCGAGGAGTTCGAGCCGTCGAAGGACAAGCGCCACGCGGTGTGGCGCCAGCTGCGCCAGGTGCTCGGCGAATCGGGGCTGCTCGGCCAGGTGCTCACCACCTCGGTGGTCATCCAGTTCTTCTCGCTCGCCGTGCCCATCCTCACCGGCCTCATCGTCGACCGGGTGGTGCCGCGCGGCGACCAGCACCTGCTGGTGGTGCTCACCGTCGGCTGCGCCGGCCTGGTGCTGTTCAAGCTGCTGGCGACGCTCGTGCGCTCGTTCCTGCTGCTGCACCTGCGCACCCGGCTCGACGCCCGCATGACGCTCTCGTTCCTCGATCACCTGGTGCACCTGCCCTACCTCTTCTTCCAGCAGCGCTCGGCCGGCGACCTGCTGATGCGGCTCAACAGCAACGCCACGATCCGCGAGATCCTCACCTCGGGGGCGATCTCCGGCGTCTTCGACGGCGTCATGGTGGTGCTCTACCTGATCTTCCTGCTCGCCGCCGACCTGCACATGGGGCTCCTGGTGGCGCTCCTCGGCGCCCTGCGCGTGGTGATCTTCCTGGTCACCCGGCGGCGCCAGCGCGACCTGATGTCGGAATCGCTCCAGACCCAGGCCGACTCGCGCGGCTACCAGGTGCAGGTGCTCCAGGGCATCGAGACGCTCAAGGCCGGAGGCGCCGAGGACCGCGCCGTGGACCGCTGCGCCCACCTGTTCGTCAAGGAGCTCAACGTCTCGCTCGACCGCGGCCGGCTGGACGCCATCGTCAGCTCGACGCTCGACGGCATGAGCACGCTGTCGCCGCTCCTGGTGCTGATCTACGGCGCGGTGCTGGTGCTGCACGGCGACCTCACCCTGGGCACGATGCTGGCGCTGTCGGCCCTGGCCTCGGGGTTCCTGACGCCGCTCACCACCCTGGTGCAGACCGCCACGCAGCTGCAGCTGCTGGGCAGCTATCTCGACCGCATCAACGACGTGATGGAGACGACGCGCGAGCAGGAGCAGGGCCCCCGCCAGCGCCCGGCCACGCTGCGCGGCCGGGTGGCGCTCGACGGCGTGTCGTTCCACTACTCGCCGGTGACGCCGCCGGTCGTCGCCGACGCCTCGGTCGATCTGCTGCCCGGGCAGCTGGTGGCGGTGGTCGGCGCCTCCGGCTCCGGCAAGTCGACGCTCGCCGGCCTCCTGGCCGGGCTCTACACCCCGGAGACCGGGCGCATCCTCTACGACGGCATCGACCTCGCCGACCTCGACCTGCGCTGGCTGCGCAGCCAGCTGGGCTTCGTCGCCCAGGGGGCGTACCTCTTCGGCCTCAGCATCCGCGCCAACATCGCCCTGAACGACCCGACGCTGCCGCTGTCACGGGTCATCGAGGCGGCGAAGCTCGCCGAGATCCACGAGGACATCCAGGCGATGCCAATGGGCTACGAGAGCGTGCTCGCCGACGGCGGCGCGTCGCTCTCGGGCGGCCAGCGCCAGCGCCTGGCCCTGGCGCGCGCCCTGGTGCACCGGCCCAAGGTGCTGATCCTGGACGAGGCGACGAGCGCGCTCGACGCGGTGACCGAGGCCAAGGTGCAGCAGAGCCTCGCCGAGCTGCGCTCGACCCGCATCGTCATCGCCCACCGGCTGAGCACGGTGCGCGACGCCGACCTCATCCTGGTGATGGATCACGGCCGCATCGTCGAGCGCGGCACCCATGCCGAGCTGATGGAGCGCGGCGGCTACTACCGCGCCCTGGTCGATGCGCAGCTCGAGCCCGCCGAGGGCGGCAGCGCCATGCGCAGCGCCTGAAGCCCCGCCGGCGATGCCGGCGCCGCGGGGCGGCGGCGAGCCGCGGGCAGAGGAAACCACAGGCTTCCGGCCTGGAAAGGAGCGGCCGTGGCGGACACCGACTGCACGCAGGCCTGCAGGGCAGCCTTCTCCGCGAGCGTGGGCAAGCTGTGCGCCAACCTCCTGGATCAGCTGAGCGCGGCGGCGACCGACGAGGAGCGCCAGAAGAGCCGCGAGCGCTTCGCCGCCGGCATGAAGCTGGCGAAGGAGGTGCGCGACCTCTGCCTCAGGGAGTGCGGCTGAGGCCGGACGCCGCGGGGCGGAAGCCGGGCGCGATCCTCCCGAGGTCGAGCGGCTGGTTGGCCGGCGCCTCGGCGCGGGCGGCGGCCAGGCGCTCCAGGACCGCCGCCCGCTCCGCGTCGATGAGCGGCGCCCGGCTTCCGCCCCGCGGCGTCCGGCCTCAGCCGCACTCCCTGAGGCAGAGGTCGCGCACCTCCTTCGCCAGCTTCATGCCGGCGGCGAAGCGCTCGCGGCTCTTCTGGCGCTCCTCGTC
>JASLEW010000465.1 GCA_030150965.1 Thermoanaerobaculia bacterium
TGATCTTGGTGCAGAGGACCGTCGGGCACGTCGCGGCCGGCGGATCGCACCCACGTCGGTCAGCGGACAGCAGGGGTCCGATGCGGTGTCCGTCGCCCCCCCGATCACGTTGTGGAGCACGCCACCGGCCGCGAACAGGAGCTGCTGGACCTGGCGGCGGACCTCGGCGCCGCGGGCAGCGCGGCGGTGGGGCAGGACCGGCTGGTCTCCGGCCTGGGCGGCGTCGGCAAGACACGCCTCGCGATCTCACTCCGCGAGCTGTTCCCTGTGTCCTCCAGTGTCCCAGCTGTCTTCTGGTGTCCTTCGCTCGGCGGCTGCAAACTCTGTTGATAGAGTACATTACGAGACAAGGAAGGCCGCCAGAGGACACGGGCGAACATGGCTCGAGTCAGCCCGCCGCGATCAGCTCTGGGTGGCGGACATCACCTACATCCCGACCTGGACGGGCTTGCTGTACCTCGCCGTCGTCCTGGACGCCTGGAGCCGGCGGTTCGTCGGCTGGGGCGATGGCGATGCATCTGCGCACCGAACTCGTCCTCGACGCCTTGAACATGGCGCTGGGGCAGCGTCGTCCCGGCGAGGTGATTCATCACTCCGATCAAGGAACGCAGTACACGTCGATCGCCGCCCTGATGACCGCTCATGCTTCGCGGAACCCGCCGGCCGTCGGGCCCAGGGAAGCCCGGGAAGGGTGGCAACGCGTGCCCCAAGGCGCCGCGGCAGCACGATCTGCACGCAGCGAGGCCCCGGTGGCGGTTGCGACCTTCCCGTCCGCCCGGCCTGGCAGGTGGGTCGGTCACCGCTGCCTCGCCACCGGCCGGCATGCCCTCCCTGCCACCGCCCCCCGCCCGGGTCCCGCCCGCTCCCGCCTCTCCGGTGTCTGAGAGCGCTTCAGACGGGCATGCGACCGGCGCCGCTCCGCCCCACGGCGTTGCGCCCGGGCGCGCGGGCTGCCGGCCGAGTACCGGTTCCTCCTCACGGCCCGCTTCCATCTCGGCATGGAGGACCGCGAGGTGGCCGCAGTCACCGGTCTGGCGCCAGGCCCGGTGCCCGGACCGGCAAGGACCGGCTCCCCGGACGCGCGGGAACGCGTGCGGTCAGCTGGCCGGCGGAGGCGACGGCTGGATCAGCTCACTTGACGACGGTCGTGTTGCTGCCGCCGCGGCGCGAGCCGGCGGTGATCAGGGCGATCACGGCGACGAGGGCGATCACGCCGACTGCGATCCAGAGCGGGCTCACCCAGACGCTGGTGGTCGAGTGCCTCTCGACCCCGCTGCTCGAGGGGCTGCCGCCTGAGGTGGCCGAGGTGGACGACGTGCTGCCCGACGACTGGCTGCCGGAGGACTGGCTCGCGGAGCCCTGCGACTCGGTCTGCGCCAGGGCGAGGGCGGCCACGCCGAGCGTGCTCGCCGAGGGCCGCGGCTGGGCCTGGGCATGAGCGCCCAGCAGCAGGGCGACGGCGAGGACGGCGATCAGCACGAGCGCAAGAAGGGAGTTCGATCGGCGCATGGTGAGCTCCTTTTCGGGTGCGGCGGACGACATCTCCACCGTTGCGCCATGGCAAGAGCAAGACCCGGGCCAGGGATGCTGGGCTGGGCCGGAACCCGGGCTTTGGTAGTGTCCTAGATCAGGTTGCCCCAAGAGGGACGAGTGCCGAGGAATCTCGCCGGGACGGCGAGCGCTCGCGCCAGCGCCCTGCTCCACTCCTGTGTGGTGTGGCCGGGTGTTTGCGGCGAGGGGTGATGCCCCGAACTCATCGGAGTGGGGCCGTCTATATCCGGGAGGGTGCGGCGCTCCGCGCGGGCGGCCGGCGTCCGTCGGAGATCCCGCATGCCTTCGAGGCTGAGCGGCCTTTTCGCCGCGCTGAGCGCTGTCCTCAGCGTCTTCACGCCGCAGGCGATCGTTGCGGCTGCCGGCGGGTTCGAGGCGTTCGATGCCTGGTCGACGGCTGGTCTCGCGCTGGTGGCTTTTCTGGCCATACTGGCGGTGGCGCACAGCGCCCTGCGTGTTCCTGCGCCAGCTGGCGGCGCCGGCTGATGAGCTGAGCTCAGCGGGCCAGGAGCGCTGAGAGGTCCGCGGCCTCAAGACCTCCGGGCGCCGAGGCCACGAGCGCGTCTCAGACCGCCAGGCGGGGGTAGGTCAGCAGCAGGAAGTGCACGGCGTTGAGGCCGAAGTGCGCCAGGACCGCCATCTCGAGGCGCCCCGAGGCGCGGAAGGCCAGGGCGTAGCCGAGCCCCGCCAACGCGGCGAGCAGGACGTAGGACCACCCGCCGGCCCAATGGGCCAGCCCGAACAGCGCCGCGCTCCCGCCGACGGCCAGCGGCTGCCCGCCGCCGAAGCCGGCGAGCGTCCGGCCCAGCTCCCGCTGCAGGAAGCCGCGGAAGAACGCCTCTTCAGCGACGCAGGTGAAGAAGAGGTTGGTCACGGCCCAGGGCCAGAAGAACGAGGTCCACTTTGGAGCGAGCGCGACCTGGCCGAGCGCCAGGGCCAGCCCCAGCACGAGGGCAATGGTGGCGACGATCCATGGTGCGGCGCGCCGCAGGGCCACCAGCCAGTCCCGGCGGGACTGAAGCAGCCCTTGGCCGAGGATGCCGGTCAGCAGCAGACCGACCAGCGCCTTGTCGAAGCTCAGGTACCGCGTGTAGGGGGAGGCGCGCGCGGTGAGGACCAGGTCTCGCACCAGAACCGGGTTGTGAAAGCCCGGCAGCAGGTGCGCTCCGAGCAGGAGCGCCAGGATCGCGACGGCCGCCGCCGCCGGCAGCTGGAGGCGGCGCCGCCAGGTGGCAGGTGTCCCCTGTCCCCTCCGATAGAGCCAGCAGGCGACCGCCAGGAGGGCGGGCCAGACCACCGCGGGCCCGGTCAGAACGCCGCTCCAATACCCGCAGCCCAGAGCGCCGAGGAGCGCCGCCACCCAGACCGCCGGCCGGAGCCAGAGCCCGACGATGGCCAGGAGCAGGAACCCGTACGTGACGAGCACCGGCGGCGGCAGGCGGGCCAGCTCCATGAGGCTCCCTTCCGTGCTGGGGGGGCGGCGCAAGGGCGCTCTTCCCGGGCGGGAGACTAGCATTTCCGGCGCCGGTCGGACGCGAGCCGGCGGGGGCGCGGGGGGCGGCCGCAAGGTCGGCACTGCCGGCCGGAAACTACCGCGGTTGTGGCGCGGAGCCTCGCCGCCTACCGCGCAAACGCGCGGCATGACGCAGGGCTCGCCTTTGCGTCCGAGGCTTCGGGCCAGGACAGAGTTGCGGAAACCGTCGTGGCGTGGGCACTCATGGGCACCTGTGTCAGCCTGGTTGTGATCAGGGTCCTTGCGAGGCAGTGGCGCGCGGCGCACTTCAAGACCGGTCCCGCGAGGGATCTTCTGTCACGAGCCGAAAGACAAGCTATGACCCTTGGCTCCATCGTTGGAGCTGTTGGTGGACTGTTGCTCGCACAGTGGCTGCTCCCTTCGCTGTTCCTTGGGTCTATGACCATGCTCCGGGCGCCCAGCAGGGCAACGTGGGTTTCCCTCGTTCTCGGCTTCCTTGGCGGAGGCCGGCGAGGTCGGCGGCGCAGGGCTCGAGGGTGCTGGAGCTGACGCGGATCATGAGGTCGCCGCGAGGGCTGCGACCATCGACGCCGTGTCCGACAGCAGCGAGCGGGATGCCCAGGGAGCCGGTCTGCGGCCCCGCGAGTGAGGTCGGCGGACCTTTCTCGCCGGCGGCGAAGGCCGAGCGCACCCGGTCCTCGGTGGCGCGCCACGCGGTGGCTGCAGGGCGAGGCGACTGTGGCGAGGGTGCCGTCGCGGGCGGCGAAGATGCTGCCGGGGCGGCCCGCTGTAGCGCTCCAGGGCGAGCCCGTCCGGTCTGGCGACCAGGCTCGCAGGACGAAGCGCCTGGCCAAGGCCCGGGCTTCAGGCGCGAGAGCCTTTCTGCTCTGGTCGCGATCGCCAGCGGCTTGGCGTCGTCCCCTCCCATGAACGGAACGCGCGATAGAAAGAGTTCGGGTCTTCATAGCCCACGAGGTGCGCCAGCCGGCTGATCTCGATCGACTCCTGCCGCAGGTAGGTCCGCGCGAGCTCCTGCCGCGCCTCGACGCGCAGGTGCCTGAACGTCGCTCCTTCCTCGGCGATCTGGCGCTGCAGCGTCCGGCTGCTCACGCCGAGCTCCCGCGCGACGGCCTGGATGTCCGCTCGACCGTCGGCGAGCAGGCGCTTGAGCGTCCACTTCACCTGTTCGCGGACGGCGCCGTTCGGCTGCTGGCGCGAGACCGCCTGCAGCAGCGACGGCTGCAGCATCTCGAGGAGCTCCGGGTTGTGCGTGGCGAACGGGCGAGCGAGATCGCTGGCGCGCAGCACGAGCGTGTCACGCGCGGCGCCGAAGCGCACACCGCAGCCGAAGAAGCCTTCGTAGACGCGCCGCGCTCCGCGCGGTCGTGCGAGCTCCACGCGGATCGGTTTCAACTCCGTCTGCGTCCCCCGCCGCCCGAGCTCGAGGATCAAGGCGAGCGTGGCATCCACGAGCAGCGGCGGGGTCGGTTCCGTCGCGTGCGTCCAGGCGATCGCGACGGTGCATTCTCCCCGCGCCTCGTGGAGGTGCATATCCTCGGGAGTGCACAGCTGCTTGAACCGGGCGAGGCGCCCCAGCGCATCGCGGTAGTCGCGGGCGTGAAACGAGGCGAGGGTCGATGGTGGAAGCTGGCCGATCTCCAACTCGCGCCCGAAGCGCAGCCCGAGATCCGGCTGCGGGCGCAGCTCCGCGACGCTGCGCCAGAGCGCGAAGAATTGCGCCGTGGTGACGGACGTCCTGTCGCCGTCATGGAGCGCGAGCGGCAGCCGGCTCTGGCGCAGCACGGCCATGGGAGTGAGCCCCTGCCGCTCGAGCCAGCTCCAGACAACCTTCGGGACCCTGAAGCGGTCCGCAACGCGCACCATGGTCGACGTGCCCTCGTGCCTCGCCGGCCGCGGCTCCGCCTGTCGCCAGTCGCGGCACTCCTTGCTGGTCGAAAGGTTAGCACGGCCCCGCCAGGAAAATGGCGCGTCATGCAAGTACATTGGCACGCGCCGCTAGTTACCGCCTGAGCCCAGGAGCCACAGACTCCTCTGCGTCGTGCGCGTCTGCCGGCGCGGCGAGGCGACGAGATTGAGGACGACGAGGAGAGAAGGATGAGCGCCACGGCGCAGCCGTTGTCGTTGACCAGGACGGTCACCACGCGCGTGCGGGTCAACGGTAGGTCGATGTCGGTGACCCATGAGGCACGGGTGTCGCTGCTCGACCTGCTGCGGGAGCGTCTTCAGCTCACCGGCACCAAGAAGGGCTGCAACGAGGGGGCATGCGGGGTTTGCACGGTGCTGGTGGACGGGTGCCGGGTCAATGGGTGCATGATCCTGGCCGCCTCCTGCGATGGCCGGGAGGTCACCACGGTCGAAGGTCTGGCCGGGCCCGATGGCAGCCTGCACGCGGTGCAGCAGGCGTTCATCGATCACGACGCCTTCCAATGCGGTTACTGCACCTCCGGCCAGCTGGTCTCGGCCGTGGCCTGTATCCGGGAAGGCCACACGGGCTCCGCGGCGGAGATCGCCGAGTGGATGAGCGGCAACCTCTGCCGTTGCGCCGCCTATCCGCAGATCGTCGCCGCCGTGGCGCAGGCGGCGCAGGCCGGAGGGGGAAAGGATCATGCGTGACTTCGCCTTTGCGCGCGCCACCGCTCTGCCCCAGGCGGTGGCGGCGCTCGCCGATGGAGCGGTCGCCATCGCCGGCGGCACCGAGCTGCTCAACTGGATGCGTCTCGGCATCGCCGACGCGGACGCCGTCGTCGACATCGGTCGGCTGGCGGAGCTGCGCGGGATCACGGTTCAGGGCGACGTCCTGCGCATCGGCGCGCTGGCGACGCTCAACGAGGTCGGCGAAAGCGAGCTGGTGCGCACGGCGGCGCCGGTCCTCGCCCAGGCGTGCCTCAAGGCCGCGTCGGCGCAGCTGCGCAATCTCGCGACGATCGGCGGCAATGCCCTGCAGAAGACGCGCTGTCCCTACTTCCGGGTGGAGGCGGCGGATCCCGGCGCGCTGCCGTGGCCGTGCAACAAGCGTGCTCCCGGAACGGGTTGCGCCGCCCGGGACAGCGGCTACGCGCGCCTGGCGCTCTTCGGCGGCACCGACGAGTGCGTGGCGACGCAGCCGTCGGACCCCGCCGTGGCGCTGGCGGCGCTCGACGCCACCGTGCACGTGGCCGGCGCCGCCGGCACGCGCGAGATCCCGATGACGGACTTCCATCTGACGCAGCAAGAGGCCGCGCGGGTCCATCCACCCCTGGCGGGTGGCCCCGGCGGGCCGCGCGGCGACGGCGCCTCCGTGGGCGTGGAGAATCGCCTGCGCCGCGGCGAGCTGATCGTTGCGTACAGCCTGCCGATCGACGACGTGTCGCGGCACTCGGCGTACCTGAAGGTGCGCGAGCGCGAGTCCTACGAGTACGCACTGGTCGCGGTCGCCGCCGCGGTGGCGTTGGATGGCGCACGCATCCGCGCCGCGCGCATCGCGCTCGGTTCCGTGGCGCAGAAGCCGTGGCGGCTGACGCCGGCCGAGACCGCGCTCGCCGGCCAGACGCTCGACGCATCGACGATCGACCGCGCGCTGGAGGCGGCGCTCGCCGCCGCGCGCCCCCCGGCCGGCAACGAGTTCAAGGTGGTGCTGGCGAGACATGCCGCGCGTCGCGCCCTGCTCGCCGCGGGAGGTGTCGCATGAGCGAGCCGCGCGCGGCTGCCGCCCCGATCGTGGGAGAGGACCAGCGGCCCACCGCCGGCATCGGGGCGCCGATCCCCCGCCGCGACGGCCGCCCGAAGGTCACCGGCGAGGCGAAGTACGCCGGCGAGGAGGCTCCCCCCGGCACCCTGCACGCCGTGGTGATCAGCTCCTCCATCGCCCGCGGGCGCCTGACCGGGCTGGATGCCCGCGACGCGCTGGCCGTGCCTGGCGTGGTGACGGTGATCACGCACCAGGACGCGCCCAAGCTCGGACCCGCGTCGGTGCTGCCCTTCGGCCAAACCCACCTGCCCATGCAGAGCGCGGAGATCCGTTACGAGGGCGAGCCGCTGGCGCTGGTGCTGGCGGAGACCCTGGAAGCGGCGGCCGAAGGAGCGGCCCGCCTGCGGCCAACCTATGAGCGGATCCAGCACGTCGCCTTCGAAGACGGCCAGGAGCTCGTGCCACGCAGCGCCGGTGAGGGCAACGGTTTCGCCATCCTGGAGATCGACGCGCAGAAAGGAGACGCGGAAGCCGCCTTCGCCAATGCCGCGGCGGCGATCGATCAGACCTACACGACGCCCTGTCGCCATCACAACGTCATGGAGCCGCCGGCGACGCTCGCCGAGTGGCGCGGCGACACGCTGCACGTGCACGACGCCACGCAGTGGACGTACGGGGTCCGCTACGGCCTGGCGGCGGTGTTCGGGATCCCACCCGAGCAGGTCCACGTCCGCTGCCCGTACACCGGCGGGGGTTTCGGCTCCAAGGGCACCGTCTGGTCGCACCAGGTGCTGGCAGCCCTGGGCGCCAGGATCTCCGGCCGCCCGGTGAAGCTCGCGCTGGCGCGCGCGGGTTGCTTCACCGGTTGCGGCTATCAGCCCAGGATGCGGTCGCGCGTGCGGCTCGCCGCCGAGCGTGACGGCGCCCTGCGCGCCGTGGTCCACGAGTCGGCGAACCTGACCTCCCAGTTCGACGACTATGTGGAGTTCGGCAATGCCGGCGCGCGCGCTCTCTATGCCACGCCGGCGCTCCTGGTGCGCACGCGGGTGGTCAAGGCGGACGTCAGCAATCCCACGGCGATGCGGGCGCCGCACGAGGGGCCCGGCATGTTCGCGTTCGAGAGCGCCATGGACGAGCTGGCGGTCGAGCTCGACGTCGATCCGCTCGCGCTGCGCCTGCGCAATTATGCCGAATCCGACCCTCTGGACGGCAAGCCCTTTTCGTCCAAGAAGCTGCGCGAGGCGTACACCGAGGGCGCGCGACGCTTCGGCTGGTCGCGGCGTCCGCGCGCCCCCCGCTCGCTGCGAGACGGCGACAAGCTCATCGGCTGGGGCATGGCGTCGGCGATCATGGGAGCCAACCGCATGGCCGCCAAGGCTCGCGTCCGCTTCGCGGCGGATGGCGCGGTCACGGTCGAAGCGGGGTGCCAGGAGATCGGCAATGGGGCCGCCACGGTGCTGCCGCAGATCGCCGGCGAGGTGCTGGGGATTCCGGCCGAGCGGATCGCGCTGCGGCGCGGCGATACCAGCCTGCCGGAGACCGGCGGCACCTTCGGCTCGTCGACCACCATGTGCGTCGGCTCCGCGGTCGCGGACGCCGCGGAGAAGCTCAAGGCGCGGCTGGCCTCGCTGGCCGCGGCGGGCGGCGCCGGCGGCACGAGCGGCGCGGTTCCACCGGAACGGTGGGGCGCCATCCTGGGCGAGATGGGCGTGACGGAGGTCGTCGCCGAGGGCGCCTTCGCTCCCGATGGCGCGCCTTACGATCTCAACGGCAGTCAGTCCAAGTACGCCATCCTGACCTGGGGAGCGGTGTTCGTCGAGATGGAGGTGGACGAGGCGCTGGGACTCGCCAGGATGCGCCGCTGCGTCGCGGGGTACTCGGTGGGGCGCGTCGTCAACCCGCGCACGGCGCGGTCGCAGGTCATCGGCGGGATCATCTGGGGCTACGGCCGCGCCATGCTGGAGGAGAGCGTGATGGACCGCCGTTATGGGCGCTTCCTGTCGAAGAACCTCTCCGGCGTCATGTTGCCGGTCAATGCCGACATTCCGCGTGACATCGACGTCTTCTTCGTCGCCGAGCATGACCAGCACGCCTCGAAGATCGGCGCCCGCGGGGTCGGGGAGGTGGGCGAGGTCGGCGTGGCGGCGGCGATCGCCAATGCCCTGTATCACGCGACCGGTAAACGCCTCCGCAGGCTGCCGGTGCACGTCGAGGATCTGCTCGCCTGAGGGCGAGAGCGAGGAGCGTGCGCAGGCGCCGGTCGGTAGCGCGCGCGGCTCATCGCGACGATCGGATCGACTCGGCGTCGCGCGCATTCACCGGGGGGCTGGCTGCCGAGTGCGCGCCGGCACGGTGACCTGAAGTCTGGCGACGTCTCTCTGGTCGAGCGGTGACCGATCCAGCCTGCGGCGGGGGCCGGGGAGAGAGCCCTCGCCGCGGCGGAACGATCAGTCGGTGCTGTTGTTCATGGTGACGGCCTTGACGCAGGTTCCCGGCTTCTGGCCTCCCATGGTGTTGGTGCACGTCAGCGTGCTGCATGCCGGCTGGCCGCCGATGATCGTCGGGTTGCAGCCCCCGGGGTTGTAGCCCGCCGGGCAGGTCGCGGTGCAGGTCGTGGTCACCGCGTCGACCGTGCCGGACGGATCGACGAACTCGAAGCCCTGTGACTTGGCGGCGTTCCCGGCCGAGAGATGAAGGGCGCTCTCGCCGATCGTTCGGCTGAAGCGCAGGCCGGCGAGCCGGGCCTGCAGGTCGGCACTCGTGAGGTCGAGCACGTCGGCACAAGGTTTGACCTGCGGTGCCGCCGGCGTTGCGTCTTCCCCCCAGGCTAGCGTGCCCATGAGGCCGAGGCATCCCACAAGGACGAAGACGACAAGCTTGCCGGTCATAGCGTCTCCTTTCCAGTAGTGACGATCAAAAAAGATATCCGAACTATCACATACAATCAAGTATGCCGGGCAAGTCGGTGGACGGCAAGGTAGGGGTGATCCGGGGCGCCCGCTGAGCCGCGTGGCCGGTGGGTCTCCCGATGTGGGCGAGGAGCGGGGCGCGGCCGCGGCGGCCGGTCGGCGCGAGTTGTTGCGGCGCGAGATCGCCGCCGAGGCCGCGGAGCGGCCCGAGCCGTCGAGGGTGGGCGCCTATGAGGGAGAGGCTGGATGACGCCCTGGTCGCGTCTGAAGCCGTTCGCCCAGTGGCCCTGGTGCGCACCGAGTGTCTGGGAATGGAATGCCTGACCTGACACATCTGCTGCAGCCGTTCGCGGTGGCCGCGTTGTACGCGCTCGCCCTCCTGATCTGCTGGATCTTCGTGCCGCTCGTCGCCCTGTTCGCCGCGCAGCAGCTGCTCCGAGCATTCCCCATGGTCAACCGGCGCAAGCTCGGCGTGGCGCTGGCCCCGGCGCTGTCCGCTACCGAGACCGTGCTCGACTGGGGTCATCGAGTCATCTGGCTGATCGCGGGTCTCCTGCTGTCGGCGCGGGGCGGAGGTGCTGTCGGCCTGATTGCTTCCGGCTCCCCTGAGCGCCGGCTTGGGGAGATGGTTTTCGTGCCCGCCTTCGTCTGGTTCGTGCTTGTCGTGCTGCCTCGCGCCTTCGCCCTTCCGAAAGGCGCCCCTGGCATGGACAGGGAGTGGCTCGCTCATCTCGTCTTTCGGTCGGCCATTCTGGCCGCCCTTTATACGTACATCGTGACGCACCCCGGTCACGTGTATGTCGCGGGCATCGGTGGCATTCTGCTCGCGGCCTGGGAGACGCGGGTCCGCGTCAACCTCCTGGCGCGTTCGAACTTCTCGCGATCGCCGGTTGCGATCCCAGAGGCTGCAGCGCCGGGGATCGACGAGTCACCGCTGTTTCTGCACCTCTCCGACATTCATATCACCCATCCGCCCGGGAGATCTCCCAGCGGCGGTGGCAGGGCTGGCACGGCGGAGCTGCAGGCGATCGCTGCGGAGGTCGGCCAGGGCGGCCGGTCGCCTCGCTATCTCATCGTGACCGGAGATCTGGTCGACTCCGGAAAGCCCGAAGAGTGGCGAGCCGGTCGTGCGGTGCTCGACCGTCTGCGCGAGTTCACACGTGTGATCCTCGCCCCTGGCAATCACGACCTCGTGCCATCCTACGACATGAGCGACGCCATCTGGGCAATGCGGCACAGCGGCTCCGCAATGGACGGGATACGCCTGCTCATCTACCTCGAGCACGCCTCCGCGCTTGAGCCGGAGCTATGCGTCTGCGACGGTCAACCGATCGTGAGCGTCATCGCGGCTGAACGCCGGCGCATCGAAGAGCTCAAAGCCCAGTGGCTCTCGGCCACCAAAGCGGTACGATCCTTCTCACCAATCGATGTGCAGGGGATTCTGGCGCTGCGCCAGGCCTTCGGGCAGAGCGCACACCGGCTGTACCCGGAATGGCCGGCGGAGAGCATGGAACGGCTGGTGCGGGTGGACTTGCAGGACCTCGACGTGAGCGTGTCAGAGCCTCTCTGGGCAGCCCGCTGGTATGACTGCTTTCCTCTCCGAATGACGGCCGGCGCCGATGGCATCGAGTTCTTCATCACCAACCCAACGGCTCCCGAGGCGCGCCTGGCGGGGAGCGCGCTTGGCCGCTGCGGGGCCGGGCAGCTGGACAGGCTCGATGCCGCCCTGGCTCAGAGTCAGGCGCCAATGATTGTGGTTTTGCACCATAACGCGCCCTTTCGCTGGCGGGAGGATACCCTGGCAGCGAACGGGACCCTGCTGCGCTGGGGGATGCTCGCCCACGATCCCGCCGAGTCCAGAAGACTCGGCGCGCTCTTGCTGAGGACTGCGCGCCAGGGCAAGCAGGTATTCATGCTCTCCGGGCATCGACACGATGCCTCTATGTGCGGACGGATCGCTCCAGGCGCGGACTCGCCAGCGGCTGCCGGCGACTGCGACGCCTGGTTTCTCGAATGTGGCGCGCTCGGCGAAGCCAGCGCGTCATTGATACCGGCCGGCTTTCGCGCCCACGGCCGGACCTCACCGCGTTTGGTGCCGCGGCTCCAGGGATGCCGCACACCGCCCGGCGGTGGTGCCTCATCGGGCAGAGGTACAGGTAGTGAGCCCGTATCCCTGGGAGCGTATTGACAGCTCCTATGTCATTGTTATTCGTCACAAGCTGCTGGTGGAAGGTCAGAGCGTGCGGTTAGTTGGGCGATGGCGGATTCGACGAGGCCCTGCAGCACGCGCACTGCTTGGGCGTCGTCGTCATCGTGATCGAAATGGATCTCGATGCCGTAGAGGACGCCATCGAGGTTCCAGTCGATGGCAGGACCGGAGCAGGAGCCACCACAGCTCCGGGCGCCGAAGCGAGCCTCGTGATGACCGGCCAGGCTGCCCAGCCGGGGCTGATCTTCGCCCATCCCTCCTCATCGCCGCGGCTGCGTCCCGGGCTAAGCAGAAGGGTCGCCATGCCCAGTCCGAATACGACCCTCCGGGCACCGGCGCGGGCGGTGGTAGCCCGATTCAGGAGCCGACGAGGCTGTCGGAAACTTGCGCAATATGCCACGAGTGTGCCGCGATGCCTTGCGCGGGGCGCGCTGATCTGCGTAAGTCATTGATTCTGCTGGAGCCGACGATCGGGATTGAACCGATGACCTGCTGATTACGAATCAGCTGCTCTACCGCTGAGCTACGTCGGCTGAGGTGGGCAGCGCTCGGGGTGGTCCCGACGCGAGGGCGGAAGTCTAGGGGATGGAGAGGCGCCGGCGCAAGGCCATCCGCCTGATTCCCGCCTGACTCCCCGGTCCTTGGGCTGCTTCTTTTGGCTCCTTCTGGTTGGGCTCTCCTGAGGGAAGCGAGTAGAGGTGGCCACCGGGCCTCTGCTGCGCCTTGGCTTGTTGAGGTAACCTCCTGGGCCGGAACGCGGTGGCGGGTTTTCTGGCTCGACGGTCGCACTGGCTATGGGATCGGTGAGGATGGCTCAAGGGCAAGGATGGGACGGGCAGCACGACAGGGTCCGGACCAGGCGATGAAGGCGAAGACGCCAGCGGCGTTTTCTCTTGCTTTTCTCGGCCTTTCGGAGGCCGCGGTGGCGCTGCTGCGGCAACGGCGGCTGCGCACCCGGGCGGCGCTCACCACGGCGCTGTTGGCCTGGGCCCGGGTGGTGAGGTCGCTGCTGGGGCGGCGGATGCTGGAGGTCGGGACGCTGCCGAGGCTGCTGGCGCTGGCCGCCGTGGCGGCGGTGCGGCGGCGCCAGGGGCTCGCGCCGCTCAGGGACCGCTGCTATCTGATCGCCGATCTGGGCGGACGCTGAGCAGGGCACCTCGGCTTGCATGCCTCGGATCCAACGCGGCAAGGCGAGGGCGGCGCCCGCCGCCGTGCCGGCCGCGGGGTTGCCCGCCTTCTGGCTTTCGCCTTGCTGCTTGGGCCGGGGCTGCGGCCGGCGGCCCGGGCCGAGGAGTATGAGCTCCAGGGGCCGCTGCGGGCGCGCGACATGACGCCGCTCCACCTGGCACGCCTGGAGATGGTGCCGACGATGGGCTCCGCGGCGCTGGACGACGGCTGGACGGTCGAGACCGACGTCACCCACACGAACACGTTCGCCAAGAGCTCGCGGGTGGCGGGATACCTGGTGGGGCGCGGCAGCCGGCAGGATTTCACCGCGGCGAGCGCCGCCGCCGTGCTGCGCCGGCCGGGGGACGTGCTCTACCTGGACGGCGAGATCGGCCGCGCGGCGACCACGGTGCACTACCGGTCGAGTCCGCGGCTGAGCCTCTTCGTCACGCTCCAGGCTTTCTACTTCACCGGCGGAGCGTTCGACGGCCTCATCGAGAGCTACCACGGCGCCCTGGGCCTCGCCCAGGACTACCGCAATTTCGTCAGCCGCAACCGGTTCGGCATCGTCTACCGGGTCGGCCGCGAGCGGGTCGCGCAGATCGGCGTGCCGGCGAGCGGGCTGAGCGATCCGGTCGGCGGCGCGCGCTTCCGGCTGCTGCCGCCCGGCGCTCCCTGGGACCTGATCCTCTCGGCCGCGGTGAAGCCCGCGGTGCGGGCGGCCGGGGCCCTGTCGACCGGCGGCACCGACGCCGGGCTGCAGCTCGCGCTGCACCGGACGTTCGGCCGCCAGGGGATCTATCTCGACGCCAGCGCGGTGCGGATCGGCGGCCCGCTGGCCGATCCGCGGGCCGACCGCCGGCTCATCCCGGCCTACGTCGCGGCCTACGAATTCGGCCTCTCCCACCACACCTCGGCGGTCGCGCAGCTGTACGTGAGCCCGAGCGTCTTCAGCCACTCGGACGTGATCGAGCTGGTGCAATGGAAGTGGGAGGTGCTGGCCGGCATCCACAGCCGCCAGGGCCCGCTGGTGTGGACCGCCGACCTGATCGAAAACATCGTGCACAACGACAATACCCCCGACGTCGGCGCCCAGCTGGGGGTGACCTGGCATCCCGGCGGGCGCTGAGGCCGGCCTGGCGGCGGTGCTGCCGGCCTGGCGGCGTCGCCGGCGGTGACCCGGGTGGTGGCGAGCCGGCTGCTCGGCATCACCGCGCACGACCGCACGATTCGGCGGCGATCGTGCCCGCCACGCTGACCCTGGTCGCGGTGGCGCCGGTCCCCGGCTTCCTGCCCGCCCGGTGGCGCCGGCCGCCGCCGGCCGGGGCGCGGCGTCAGCGGTTCGGCGCGCGGCGCGCTCAGGCGGTGGCGCGCCGGTCCTCGGCCGGCTGTAGCTCGTCGAGCTCGACGGAGACGAGCTTCGAGACGCCCTTCTCCTCCATGGTGACGCCGTAGAGGCAGGCGGCGGCCTCCATGGTCAGCTTGTTGTGGGTGATGATGATGAACTGGGTGTCGCCGGCCAGCTCGCGCAGCAGGTCGACGAAGCGCACGGTGTTGACGTCGTCGAGCGGCGCGTCCACCTCGTCGAGGATGCAGAAGGGCGACGGCTTGGTCTGGAAGAGGGCGAAGAGCAGGGCGATGGCGGTCAGCGCCTTCTCGCCGCCCGACAGCAGCATCAGGTTCTGCAGCCGCTTGCCGGGGGGGCGGGCGACGATCTCGATGCCGCTCTCGAGCACGTCCTCGTCGTCGAGCAGGCGCATCTCGGCCTCGCCGCCGCGGAACAGGCGGGCGAAGACCACGCCGAAGCTGCGGTTGACCTCGTCGAAGGTGGCGCGGAAGCGCTCGCTCGACGCCTCGTTGATCTCGCGGATGGTGCGCCGCAGGCTGTCCACCGACTGGGCGACATCGGCGCGCTGGGTGGTCAGGAACTCCTGCCGCCGCTCCTGCTCGTCGTGCTCCTCGACCGCCAGGAGGTTGACCGGCCCGAGGCGCTCCAGGGCGGCCTTGCAGCGCGCCAGCTCGGCCTCCAGCTCGGCCAGCTCCGCCTCGGAGAGGACCGGCGGCGCCTCCGCGGCCGGCGCCGGGAGGCCGGCGTCCGCCGCCGGGCCGCTCCCGGCGGCATTGATCCCAGCGGCCTCGTCGGTCGCGGCGGCCGCGCCTGCCGGCTCGGCCGCAGCGGCCATCCCGGCTGCCTCTGCCGCCCCGACCTCGTCTGCCGCCTCTGCCGCCCCTGCCAGGGCCGCGGCGACCCGCCGGGCGTCCGCCGCCGGCACCTGCGCCGCCGGGTGCGTGGCGGCCCCGGGAGCCTTCCCCGGCAGCTCGGCGCCGAAGTGCTCGCGGTAGGTGAGCGCCAGGTGCTCAGCGTCCTGCCGCAGGCCGGCGTGGGCGACGCGCAGCTCCTCGATCTCGCTGCGCGCCTCGTCGCGCCGCGTGCGGTGGGCGGCGATGCGCTCGTCGAGGCCGCGCACCATCCGGCGCTGGGTGTCGAGGCGGTCCTGGCCGGCCAGCACCTGCTCCTCGGCCTCGTCGCGCAGCTCCAGGGCGCGCTGCAGCTCGCTCTCGGCGCGCTCCAGGGCGGCCGCGAGCTCGCCGCGCCGGGCGGCCAGGCGCTCCGCCTCCTGGCGCCAGGCCGCGACCTGGCGGCTGCCGCGGCCCACCTCGGCGGCCAGGCG
>JASLEW010000500.1 GCA_030150965.1 Thermoanaerobaculia bacterium
CACCTGGTCGGCGATCCGGTGGCCTCGACCTGGCGCCAAGGCGCCGACACCGCGGCGGCCGAGGAGGCGGCGGCGCCGGCCGGGCGCGATGGCGGCAAGGAGGGCGCGGAGTAGGGGCGGCGATGGCGCCGATGGCGCCGACGGCGATGGCGCCATGGTGGCGATGCCGCGGACAGCGGCGAGGGCGGCGATGGCGCAGATAGCGGCGATGGCGCCGATCGCGGCGCGGCGCCGATCGTGGCGAGGCGGCGGCGCGGCGCGGCAACCCTGACCGCCGCGCGATGAAACGGCGCGGCGCGGCGGCCGGTGTCCGGCCGCGGGAGGTGAGAGGCATGTCCAACGAGGCGGGCCAGTTCACCCTCGGCATCGAGGAGGAGTTCCAGCTCATCGATCCGGAGACGCGCGACCTGCGCTCCCACATCCAGCACCTGCTGGCGGACGGCGAGACGATGCCGGCGCTGCGCGATCAGCTGAAGCCCGAGCTGCACCAGTCGGTGATCGAGGTCGGCACCAAGATCTGCGCCGACATCGCCGAGGCGCGCCAGGAGGTGGTGGCGCTGCGCCGCGATCTCGCGGCGCTGGCGCGGCGCAACGGGCTGACCATCGCCGCCTCGGGCACCCATCCCTTCGCGCACTGGAAGGACCAGGCGATCACCTCCCATCCGCGCTACGAGGAGATCGTCGAGGACATGCAGCAGCTGGCGCGGGCCAACCTCATCTTCGGCCTGCACGTCCACGTCGGCATCGCCGACCGCGAGACGGCGATCCACATCATGAACGCCGTCCGCTACTTCCTGCCGCACATCTTCGCGCTGTCCACCAACTCGCCCTTCTGGCAGGCCCGCAACACCGGGCTCAAGTCGTACCGCAGCAAGATCTTCGACCGCTTTCCGCGCACCGGCATGCCGGACTACTTCGCCAGCCTCTCGGAGTACGAGAACTACATCAAGCTGCTGATCAAGACGCGCTGCATCGACAACGCCAAGAAGATCTGGTGGGACGTGCGCATGCACCCGTTCTTCGACACCCTGGAATACCGCATCTGCGACGTGCCGATGCGGGTGGACGAGACGATCGCGCTCGCCGCCCTCATCCAGGCGGTCACCGTCAAGCTCCACCAGCTCATCAGGAGCAACCTGGGCTTCCGCCTCTACCGCCGCGTGCTGCTCAGCGAGAACAAGTGGCGGGCGGCGCGCTACGGCATCTCCGGCAAGCTGATCGATTTCGGCAAGCAGTTCGAGGTGCCCTGCGTCGATCTCATCCACGAGCTGCTCGCCTTCGTCGACGAGGTGGTGGACGAGCTGGGCAGCCGCCAGGAGATCGAGGGCATCAACCGCATCCTGGAGCACGGCACCGGCGCCGACCGCCAGCTGGCGGTCTGGCACCAGAGCGGCCACGATTACAGGGCGGTCGTCGACTACATCGTGGCCGAGACCCACGGCGGGCTGTGAGCAGGCCATGATCCCCGAGCTGCGCCGCGCCTTCAACGCCGCCTTCACCGCCGAGCGCTACCAGGCGCTCCAGGACTGGCTGGACGGCGAGGCGGGCCTGCACATCCCGTTCCGCATCTGCGAGACGCCGCTGTTCCTGCCGGCGGACCTTGCCGCCGAGCTGGAGCGTGCCGCCCACGACATCGTCGGCGAGGTCTCCTCGCCGGACTACCTGCGCGCCGCCGACCGCGCGGTGCCGCCGGGCTACGACGTGCCGGGCGAGGACCCGCACCCCACCTTCCTCCAGGTGGACCTGGCGCTCGCCGAGCCGCCCGCGGGCCCGGCGGGACGCCTGGTGCCGCGGCTCATCGAGCTCCAGGGATTTCCCTCGCTCTACGCCTTTCAATGGCTGCTGGCGCGCGGCTACCGCCGCCACTTCGCCATCCCGGAGGGCATGGTCTCCTACTTCGGCGGCATCGACGACGACTCGTATGCCGCCTGCCTGCGCGAGGTCATCGTCGGCGGCGCCGAGACGCGCGAGGTGGTGCTGCTGGAGGTCGAGCCCGAGGAGCAGAAGACGCGGGTGGACTTCGCGATGACCGAGAAGCTCCTCGGCGTGCCCACCGTCGGCCTGGCCGGCGTGACCGTGCGCGGGCGGCGGGCCTTCTACCGCGACGCCGCCGGGCGCGAGGTCGCCATCCGCCGCATCTACAACCGGGTGATCTTCGACGAGCTGGAGCGCCGCGGCATGGGGGTGCCGCGCCTGTTCCGCGACGACCTGGACGTGGAGTGGGTGGGCCATCCCAACTGGTACTGGAAGGTCAGCAAGTTCTCGCTGCCGTTCCTGCACGGCCCCTGCGTGCCGCCCTGCCACTTCCTCTCCGACCTGCGCGAGCTGCCGCCGGACCTCGAGAACTACGTGCTCAAGCCGCTCTTCTCCTTCGCCGGCCACGGCGTCGAGGTCGGCGTCACCGCCGACCGCCTGCGCGCCATCGACCGGCCGGAGGACTACATCCTCCAGCGCCGCATCCGCTACGGCCCCGCCGTCGCCACCCCCGACGTCCCGGCGATGGCCGAGGTGCGGATGATGTTCGTCTGGACCGACCGCCCGCGCCTGATCAACAACCTGGTCCGCATGACCAAGGGCAAGATGGTCGGCGTCGATTACAACAAGGACCGTACCTGGGTGGGAGCGAGCGTCGCGCTGCACGCCCCGCCGTAGCCGGCCCACCGCCCAGCAGGCAGGGCACGGATGCCAACGCCCGGCGAGGAGGCGCGTCGCCGATTCGATCGCTCCAGGTTGGCGTCGACGAGGATCTTCAGAGGTACTTGTCCTCGAGGTGCCGCCGATAGGTCTGCCGATTGGCCTCGGCACCTCGCAGCATGCCGCGCAGTGAGGTCACGACGGGCGTTTGGCGCGCCTGGCTGGCGTCCTGCCGGCGCGGCAGCGCCGCCAGGTAGTCGGCGACGAGCCGAGAGACCGACTTGCCGGACGCCTTTGAATACTCCTTGGCACGGGCAATCAGGTCTTCATCGATCCGCAGGGTGAGCTTCGTAGCCATGACGTACACCTCTTGAAGAAAAATACGTCACGCACTGCTCAGGGTCAAGCTCCCGCGACCGCGATCTTCAACCTATCAATAATCTGGAAAGCATTGGCGTCCAAGGGTTTGGTCCGGTCTGGCCCTCACCGGCCAAGTCCGCATCCGTCGTCATCGCGGCCCATGCCGCGGTCGCGGCGGTGGCCGAAGGTCCAAAGGTCCAGCCGAGGAAGCTGAGGGTGGCGGCGAAGACGCGCGCGGCGCGGCTCGCCGCGGCCGGCTGCCGCGAAGGTCCGCGAGGAGCGCCCACAAGGGCTAGCGCTGCTCTGCAACCAGCGCCAGCAGAAGTATCAACTGCTCGCTTTGTTTCCTACAGCCGGTATTGCCACCTGACGCGGCATCGGCTCGCGGAACCCGCCGGCCGTCCTGCCAACGCCTGCCCCGGGAATGGGGCCGCCGGCCCCCCCTCGAACGACCAGCGTACCGACGCCGAGGTCCCCGGCGTCAAGGTTTCCCTGCGGCGCTGCGAGATGTCCACTCCCGCCCGTGAGCACGACCACCACGAGGAGCGCCGCGGTCAGGCGCTCGACCTGGAGGGGCTCGGCCGGCTCGGTCAGGCGCTGGGCGAGGAGCGCGCCGGGTCGATGTGGGCCGCGCCTTCACCTTCATCCTGTTGATCGGCTGCCGGCCCGGTGAGGCGCTCAACGCCGGGTGGGCGGCGATCGACCTCGACGCCCGCGTCTGGCAGCTGCCGGCCTCGAAGGCCGGGCCGCGGCGGGTGTACCTGGTGTCAAGACGACGCCAAATTTCCCCCCCAGCGCGACGTTAATTTTCCCCCCTCCTCGGTTAGTGGACCTGTCCCGC
>JASLEW010000502.1 GCA_030150965.1 Thermoanaerobaculia bacterium
CGGCGCCCCTTGAACGGGTGCCACACCCAAGGGCATCTACGCCCCAGCCGAGTTGCCCCGCCAGAGCGTGGCGCCTTTGACCACTACGAAGATTCGCCCGTGGTAAAATAACTGGCTGCTAGTGCGTCTTGCACGATGACCACGGCGACGCCCAGCTGCTGGCACTGCGGTTCCTCGCTGCCCGAGACGGCGACGGTCTGCGACGCCTGCGGCTCGGCGACCGAGGAGATCGGCACTCCGACCCTGGTCGAGGGCGCCCGGCTCCTGCCGCAAGCGGCCGGGCCGTCCCGGCCCTGCTTCCTGGATCCCGGGATGCGGATCGCCGACCGCTACCGCATCCTCGCGCCGCTGCGCTGGGGAGGGGAGCGGGCGGTCTACGCCGCGGACGACCTCGCGACGGGCAGGGCGGTGGCGCTGCAACTGCTTCCGGAAGGACGGGAACCGGAGCCGGACGCGGTCGTCGCCTGGCGCCGCGTCTGCCATCCCAACGTCTGCCGGGTGCTCGGCGCCGGCGCGTCGGAGGGCATGGCATTCCTGGTCCTGCAGCGGGTCGGGGGCGAGAGCCTCGAGGTCCTGCTGCGCCGCATCGGACGCCTGCCGCTCGACAAGGGCTTCGAGATCGCCGGGCAGCTCGCGGCGGGCCTCCTGGCCATCCACGAGGCCGGGGCCCGCCACGGGCATCTCGCGCCCGGCAACGTGATCCTCGACGGCCGGGGAAGGGTCCGCATCACCGGTTGGGGCATGCCGGAGCGCACCCTGAGCGTGCCGGCCGGCCGGTCCCGGCGCCAGGAGGCATACCAGGCCCCCGAACGCCTCGCCGGAGGTCCGGCGACGGTCCCGTCGGACCTCTACAGCCTCGGCGCGATCCTCTACGAGATCCTGACCGGGCGCCAGGCGCGCGCCAGCGCGGTCGGCGGGCCCGGCGCCCATCCCCTCCCGCCGTCGGTCCTGGCCCCCGCGATCGGCGCCCGGCTCGACCGCGCCCTCCTCCAGTGCCTGGAGTGGGAGCCGGGATCCCGGCCGGGCTCGGCGAAGAGCCTCGTCCAGGTGGTGCCCGGTCCGCCTTCGGGGACCGTGGGAGAGGTGGCCGGCGCCGAGGCGCCGGCCGTCGAGTTGGCGCCTCCCCCCTCCAGGACGGGGGCGCTGCGGCCCGCTGCCTGCCTGGCCTGCCTGGCGGGTGTCCTCCTGGCCTGCGGCGCGGTCGTGGCCTTTCCGGCCCGCGCCCCTCGTCTCGGCGGCCCGCGGCCGGCGGTCTCGTCCGCGGCGCTGGCCGGCCGGGCGCGGCGCATCCTGCGCGCCATCGGCCACGATGTCCCCGGGGGGCGGCCGGAGCGGGCGGCGCAGGCATGCTACGGCTTCGCCACCGGCGCCGACGTCCTGGCGCGGCCCGCGGCCACTGGCCGAGGTGCGTACGCCGGCGCCGCGGCGCCGGCGGAGGGCTACTTCTGGTTCCGGGAGAGCCCGTTCCCCCTGGCCCCCGCCGGCCTGTGGGTGAGCACCGACGACCCGCCGCGCCAGCACCCGGGGGAGGCATTCCTGCGCCTCGATGCCCTCGGCCGTCTCCAGGCGCTCGCGATCGTGCCGGCGCCGTCCGATGCCCAACGTCCGCCGCGGCACCCCGATTGGGTGCCGCTCCTCGCCGCGGCCGGCCTCGACCCGCGGCGGCTGGTGCCGCGGCAGCCGGTCCTCGTCCCCCCCTTCTACCTCGATACGCTCGCGGCCTGGCAGGGGAGCCTGGTCCGGCCCCAGGACGGGGCCGTTCCGGTCCGCGTCGAGGCCGGTGCTCTGGGCGGCGAGCCGCTCTACTTCCGCCTCGTGCCCTGGGAGGCGCCGGGCCGCCCGGCGCCCGCCCTCGAGGCCCGCCAGGAAGGGCCGTTCCGTGCCGCCGCTGCCCTCCCGGCCACGGCCCTCGGGCTGCTGCTCGGCGTGCGCAACCTGCGCCGGGGGCGGGCGAACCGCCGCCGGGCCTGGCGGCTCTTCGCCTGCGTCCTCGCGGCCTGGCTGGCGGTCGCGGCGCTCGGCGCGTTTTCCTCGGCCGGCGCGAGCCTCTGGCGCACCACGACGCTTGGCGAGGCGCTGCGCAACGCCCTGGTCGCCGGCCTCTGCTACCTCGGTTTCGAGCCGCTCCTCCAGCGCCGGGCCCCGGAGAGGATCGCCTCCTGGAGCCGGGTCCTGGAGGGGAGCTTCGGCGACCCGCTCGTCGGCCGCGACCTGCTGGTGGGGACGCTCCTCGGCGGCGCCATGGCGGCGGCCATGGTGCTCCAGGGGCTCGTGGCGCGATCGCTGGGCGGCAGCCGCGGGCGCCTGGAGATCGCGGCCGAGCGGTTGAACGGCAGCTCCCAGCTCCTCGCCGGCGCCGCCGACGACCTGGTGACCGGTCTCGTCGTGGTCCTGGCCGTCGCCGTGCTCATGGCGGCGGTCCGCGTGGCGAGGTGGACAGGCGGCGCGGCGTTCCTGCTCGGCTGGGCGGCCTTCACCGCCGGCCTGCTGCTGCGTGCCGGCGACCCGCCGGCCATGGCGCTGCCGGGCGCCGCGGCCGCCGCCCTGCTCCTGGTCCTGGCCCTCGACCGCTGCGGCGTGCTCGCCGCCGTCGCCGCCCTCTTCGCCGCCCGCCTGCTTCTGCAGTACCCGGTGACCGGCCTCCTTCCGGCCTGGTCCAGGCCGCTGGACCTCCTGCCGCTCGTGCTGATCCCCGCCCTGGCCGCCGGCGGCCTCCTTGCCGCATGGGACACGGGGGCGGCGAGAACCGCGCCGGCCGCCGCCCCGGCGCCGGCCGTCAGGGCGGGGACGCCGGGGTCCGCCTGGCTCCGGCGGGGGCGGCGCGCATGAGCGGCGCCTCCCCGCCGCCCGGCGCCCTGGTGGCGGAGCGCTACCGCATCCTGGCGCTCCTGGGCCGGGGAGGCTCGGGCGAGGTCTACCAGGTGCACGACCTGAAGCTCGACCAGGAGGTGGCGCTCAAGCGCCTGTCGCCGAGCCTGGCGGGCAACCCGGCCGCGCTGGCCCGCTTCCACCGCGAGGTCCGGCTCGCCCGCCAGATCTCCCACCCCAACGTCTGCCGCATCTTCGACATCGGCGAGTCCGGCGGCAGGCCGTTCCTCACCATGGAGCTGATCGACGGCGAGAACCTGGCCTCCCTGCTGCTGCGCATCGGCAGGCTGCTGCCGGCCAAGGGGCTGGAGATCGCCCGGCAGCTCTGCGCCGGCCTCGCCGCGATCCATGGCAGCGGCGTCCTGCACCGCGACCTGAAGCCCGCCAACATCATGATCGACGGCCGCGGGCAGGCCCGCATCACCGATTTCGGCATCTCCGCCCTGGCGGGCGATCCCGCCGACCGCACGCGCGCGGGGACTCCCGCCTACATGGCCCCGGAGCAGCTGGCGGGAAGCGGGGCGACGGTCCGCTCCGACATCTACTCGCTTGGCCTCGTCCTCCACGAGCTGCTGACCGGCCGCCGGGCGGCGCCCGCGGCGGTCCGCCGCGGTCCGGCAGGGCCTGCTGGGGCCACGCCTCTGCCGGTGCCGCCGCCCTCGGATCTCTGCCCCGACCTCGACCCGGAGGTCGATGACGCCGTCCTCGCGTGCCTGCAGCGCGAGCCGAGCGCGCGGCCGGCGTCCGCGCGCCAGGTGGCCGCCCTGCTCTCCGGGCTCGACCCGCTGGCCGCCGCGGTGGCGGCGGGCGACACGCCGTCGCCCGCCGTGGTGGCCGCGGCCGGGAGCGCCGGCAACCTCCGGCCCGCCGCGGGACTGGCCTGCCTGGCGGGAGTGCTCGTCGCCTGCGCCTGCATCGTCGGCTACGCGCACGAGACCCACCTGCTCGCCCGCGTGCCGCTGCCGCACTCCCCCGAGGTCCTCGCCGACCGTGCCGAGGCGATGCTGCCGCGGCTCGGCGCCTCCGGCCCGGCGGCGGAGGTGTACACCGGCGTGGAGAGCAACCCGTCCTGCCCTGGCCGGATCTCGGGCCCGGTCCCGGACACCGCGAACCGCTGGCCGTCAGCTGCCCATCTCTGCCCGGTGCTCGTCTTCTCGTACCGGCGCAGCCCGCAGCCGCTGATCCCCGAGGGGTCGCGGGTCATCCGTCGCGACCCGCCGCTCGCCATCCCCGGCGAGGTCTCCCTGCTGCTCGATCCCGAGGGCTGGCTCTACCGCTTCGAGCGGGTGCCGCCGGTCTTCCTGCCCGCCGGACCAGCCGCTCCGCCCGACTGGGCGCCCCTGTTCAGCGCCGCCGGTCTCGACCCGCGGCGGTTCAGGCCGGTGGCCCCGGCGCCGGCATCCACGGCCTACGTCGATGCCCGGGCCGCCTGGGAGGGGAGCCGGGCCGGGCCGCCCGATCCGTCGCCGCGGGTGCGGATCGAGGCGGGCTCGCTGCGCGGCACGCCCATCTACTTCCGGCTGGTCGAGCTCGGGAAGATGGCGGGCTCCTCGGCGGATTCGCGATGGTACGCGGGCGCGGTGCTCATCCACAACAGCTTCCAGGTGGCCGTGGCCTGCCTGGCGCTGCTGCTCGCCGTGCGCAACGTCCGGCTGGGCCGGGCGGATACGCGCTGGGCCCTGCGCCTGGGCGGCTTCGTCTGCGGCGCTTTCCTCCTGATCTCGCTGCTGTCGGCGGCCGCGGTGCCGGAGGAGCCAGGCTGCTGGCAACGGTTCCTCGGCAAGTCGCTGGGGATGGCGGGGCTGATCGTGACCTGCTACCTGGGCCTCGAGCCCACGCTGCGGAAGAACCGGCCGGAGAGGATCGTTTCGTGGCTCCGCCTGCTGTCCGGCCGCCTGGGCGACCCCCTGGTGGGGAGGGACGTCGCCGTCGGCACGCTCCTCGGCACCGGCATGACGCTCGTGCTCGGCGCCGGGTGGGTGCTGGGGCAGTGGGCAGGCGGGACCGGCGCGGCGACCATCCGGCTCGACCTGGTCCAGGGCACCGCCGCGGGCTTCCTCGGCTATCTGCTCGCGAACCTGATGGTCTCGTTGCTCATCCCCCTCTCCTTCCTGATCTTCCTGACCGCGCTGCGGACCGTGCTGCGGCACGAGTTCCTGGCCGTGGCCGCCTGCTGGGCGTTGGAGACCGCCATGCTCCTTCTCCTGGACGACGGTCCGGCGCTCACCGCGCCGCTCGTCGGCCTCGCCTGTGCCCTCTTCGTCCTCGCCTGGGCGCGCTTCGGGCTCCTCGCGGGAGTCGTGCAGTACCTGACCTTCATCATCAGCATGGATTACCTGGCAATGATCGGTGACCTGTCCGCCTGGTACGCCTGGGTGGGGATCTTCGGCCTGGCCGCGGTCCTCGGCCTCGCCACCTACGGCTGCCTGGTGGCGACCGGCGGCCAGGCCTGGCTGCGCGCCCCGCTCCCCGCCGAGGCATGAGCGCCCGGCGCCGATGGCGCGACCGAGGGGAGGCGCGGGGCAGGATCACCTGCTCCAAAGCGAAAGCTTCAGCTCATTGCGCCTCGGCCGTCAGCGGGCAGTAGGTGTCGATCTCCAGATCGCCGAGCCGGCGGGCGAAGCTCCGGTCCATTGTGATCACGAGCGCGGCCGACCGCCGTGCCAAGACCGCGTACATCATGTCGTACACGCTGCATTGGTGGCGTGCCGCAGCAGCCAGCGCCTCCTGCGCGAGTTCCCGGCCTGGCACGATGGAATCGACGAGCCCGAGGCACTCCTGCAATCGCGTGGTCGCCGTTGGGAGAGCGAGGCTCCCGGCACGAACATACTTCCACAGGGCGTTCGCCACCTCCGAGCAGAAGAGGTCAGGCGTCATCACAAGAGCCGCCTCGTCGATCTTCGCGGCGAGCTCCGCCGCGTGTCCGCTGTTCAGGACGAGATTCACGGCGGCGGAGGCGTCGAGCACCGCGCTGGGGATCAACGCTCGCGGTCCTCACGGATGACAGCTTCGGGAGCGGGGGAGTACCGGCCCGCCGGCTCCGTCGCCATCCGCCTCCTGATCTCCCTGAGCACCGCCTGCCGCGACTCGCGTGCCATCAGCTCGGGAATCCTTCGCAGCTCCACCACCGCCTGCTGCGCGAGGCTGCGGTGCTCGGCTTCCGCACGGTGGACCAGGGCTTGGTAAACGTCCTCGGGCAGGTCTCGAATCTGGAGCGAGGGCATGTCATGACCTCCGCTTTCATCATAGTGCATGCATTATGCCGGCGCAACGGCGCGGGAGGCTGCTGCCGAACGGCCGCGAGGCCAGGCGGCCCTCCCTTGCCTGCAATAAACTGATGACCTCAACCTGGGTGCGCATCTCACCCGGCCACGGCGCGCAGCAGGTCGCGGCGGTCGACGATGCCGATGGCGCGGCCCTCGCCGTCCACCACCACCAGGCGCTTGCGGCGGTGGGCGAGGGCGCGCTGGATGGCGTCGGCGATCGGCGCCTCGGGGGGCACGGCGAGGACGCCGGCCGACATCAGCTGGCGCGCCGTCAGGTCGGCGTCCGCCGGCGGCCCGCCGCGCCGCGCCAGGGCGCGCAGCAGGCCGGAGCGGCTCTCCGGGCGCACGCGGGCGACGAGGTCGCCGTCGCTGATCAGGCCGAGCGGGCGGCCGGCGGCGTCGATCACGATCACCCGCTTGCCGCCGCCGGCCCCGGTCATCGCGGCGACGACCTCGGGCAGGTCGGCGTCCTCGGGCACCGCCGGCAGGTGGCGGGCCATGACCTCGCCGCCGGCCGGCGCGGCGCGCA
>JASLEW010000542.1 GCA_030150965.1 Thermoanaerobaculia bacterium
CCGGCCGCGGCCCCGGCGGCGTCCGCCTCGGCCCTCGTGCGGTTGAGCGCCAACGAGAACCCCTACGGGCCGTCGGCGCTGGCGCTCGACGCGATCCGCGGCGCGATGGACCTCTCCTGCCGCTATCCCGACGAGCCCGTCGAGCTGCTGCGCGACGAGCTCTCCCGGCAGCACGGCGTGGACCGCGAGCAGGTGCTGCTCGGCGCCGGCTCGAGCGAGATCCTGAAGCTGTGCGCGGTGGCCTTCACCGGCCCGGCGCAGCCGCTGGTCGCGGCGCAGCCGACCTTCGAGGCGCCGCTCCACTACGCGCGCGGGCAGGGAGCGGAGGCGGTCGAGGTGCCGCTCACCGCCGACTTCCAGCACGACCTGCCGCGCATGCTGGCGGCGGCGCCCGGCGGCGGCGCCCTCTTCTATCTCTGCAATCCCAACAACCCCACCGCCAGCTTCACCCACCGCGCCGCGGTGCGGGCGTTCCTGGCCAAGGTGCCGGCACGGTCGCTGGTGCTGATGGACGAGGCGTACTTCCATTACGTGGACAACGAGGATTACGAGAGCGTCGTGCCGCTCATCGAGGAGCATGCCAACCTGGTGGTGACGCGCACCTTCTCGAAGATCTACGGCATGGCCGGCCTGCGCTGCGGCTACGCGGTGGCGCGGCGCGACGTCATCGAACGCATGCGCCAGCACCAGGCGTTCGACAGCGTCAACGTCCTGGCGGTGGCGGCGGCGCGCGCCAGCCTCGTCGACTCCGACAAGGTGGTGCACGGCCGGCGGATCAACCGCGAGACCCGCGCCGCCCTGTGCGCCGACCTGGACAAGCTCGGCTACCGCTACATCCCGTCGGTCGCCAACTTCCTGATGATCGACCTGCGCCGGCCGGTGGCGCCGGTCATCAGGGCGCTCAAGGAGCGCCGCATCGAGGTCGGCCGCGTCTTCCCGGCGCTGCCCAACCACCTGCGCCTGACCGTCGGCACCCCCGAGCAGATGCAGGCGTTCCTGGCCGCCTTCCGCGAGACCATGGCGGCCTGAAGTAGACTCTCGCGCCATGCTTGGAGCGGCCAGAGCGGCGGTCGGAGCCTGGGGCGCGGCGCCCTTCTGGCAAGGGCTGATCCTGCTGCCGGTGGCGGCGGGGACGCTCTACTGGTTCGCCTGCCTGGCGGCGATGGCGCGCCTCAAGGCGCGGATGCGGCGGCTGGCGGCGGACATGGCGGCGGCGCCCACGGCTCCGCTGGCTCCGATGGCTCCGATGGTTCCGCTGATTGCCGGGGCGGGCGCGGCTTCGGCCGGCGCGGCGGGCGCGCCCTGGCCGCCGGTGAGCGTGCTGCGGCCGGTGTACGGGCTCACCAAGGACCTGGCGGCGTGCCTGCGCAGCGCCTGCCGGCTGGATTATCCCGAGTATCAGCTGGTGCTCTCGGCGCAGCGCGAGGACGAGCCGGCGCTGCCGCTGATGCGCGAGGTGCAGCGGGAGATGCCGCCGGGGCGGGTGGAGGTGGTGGTGGACGGCAGCGGCCGGACGCCCAACGGCAAGGTGCGCAACCTCCTGGTGGGGCTGTCCGGGGCGCGCCATGACGTGCTGGTGGTGAGCGACAGCGACGTGCCGCTCCAGCCGGACTACCTGAAGGCCATCGTGGCGCCGCTGCTCGACCCGGAGGTGGGCTGCGCCACCACCTTCTACAAGGCGGCGGGGGCCGGCCCGTGGCACGAGGCCATGGAGCAGCTGTTCATCAACACGGAGTGGGTGCCCAACCTGGTCTTCGCGCACGTGACCGGCGCCTCGCCCTTCGTGCTCGGGGCGAGCAACGCGGTGCGCCGCTCGACGCTCGACGCGATCGGCGGCCTCGCCGACCTGGGCAACTACCTGCTCGAGGACTTCGAGATGGGACGCCGCCTGCGCGCGCGCGGCAAGCGCGTCGCGGTGGTGCCCTACTTCGTCGAGACGCTGGTGGACCTGCCGAACCTGCGCGCCTGGTGGAGGCACCAGGTCTACTGGGACCGCAACACGCGCGCCGGCAACGCCTGGGGGCTCCTCGGCACCCTCTTCATCCGCCCCATCCCGTGGGCGCTGCTGCTCGCCGCGCTGCGCCCGGGCGACCCGTTCGCCCTGGCCGTGGCCGCCGCCGCCGTGGCCCTGCGCCTGCTCGCCGCCGGCCTGTTCCTGGGCTGGGGGCTGGGCGACCGGCGGGGGCTGCGCAGCCTGGCGCTGGTGCCGCTGCGCGACCTCGCCGGCTTCGCCGCCACGGTGACGGTCCTGGCGCGCCCGCCGGTCGTCTGGACCGGCGCCTGGTTCCGCGTCGGCGCGGGCGGCAGGATGATCCCGGTCGCGGGCAAGCGCCCGGCGTGAGGCCGGGTAAGGGTCGGGACGCCGTGCGGCAGCTGATCGTCACCGCCGACGATTTCGGCCTCGCCGTGCCGGTCAACCAGGCGGTCGAGGAGGCGCACCGGCGCGGCATCCTGACCGCCGCGAGCCTGATGGTCGGCGGCGGCGCCGCCGCCGACGCGGTGGAGCGGGCGCGCCGGCTCCCCACGCTGCGCGTCGGCCTGCACCTGGCGCTGGTGCACGCGCGCCCGGTGCTGCCGCCGGAGGAGGTGCCCGACCTGGTGGACGGGAGCGGCGAGCTCAGCCGCCGGCTGGCCGCCGCCGGCTTCTCCTGGTTCTTCCGCCCCGGCGTCCGGCGGCAGCTGGCCGCCGAGGTGCGGGCGCAGTTCGCCGCCTTCCGCGCCACCGGCCTGGCGCTCGACCACGTGAACGCCCACAACCACATGCACCTCCACCCGACGCTGGCCGGGCTGATCGTCAGGATTGGACGCGACTTCGGGCTGCGCGCCGTGCGCGTCCCCTACGAGCCGCCGCTCGCCTCGGCGCGCGCCGCCGGCCGCGGCCGGCTGCCGCGCCTGCTGACCGCCGCCGGCCTGGCGCCGTGGCTCGCCCTGCTGCGCCTGCGGCTGCGGCGCGCCGGCGTGCGCTCGAACCAGCGCGTCTTCGGCCTCTACGACAGCGGCCGCATGGACGCCGGGCTGGTCGAGCGCCTGGTGGCGGAGCTGCCCGGGGGCGTGACCGAGATCTATTTCCATCCCGCGGCCGGCCGCGCGCCGGAGCTCGACCGCCAGATGCCCGCCTACCGGCACGAGGCCGAGCTGGCGGCGCTGGTGAGCCCGCGGATCGGCGAGGCGCTGCGCGCCGCCGGCATCCGGCGGATCGCCTTCAGCGACCTCTAGCCCGCCGCCTGCCGCGGGGACCTGAGGACTTTACCGCAGGATTCGAGGGAGGAGTTGCCATGCTGCGAGTGCTCACCGCCATGCTCGGCGCCTGTATCGCGGCCTCGGTCGGCCAGATCCTGGTGCGCCGCGGGATGTTGCAGGTCGGCGAGCTGGCCGGCTATTCACCGCGCTACCTGGCCGCCTACTTCTGGCACGCGCTCTGTAACCCCTGGGTGATCGCCGGCACGGTCGGCAACGCGCTCTTCTACTTCCTGTTCCTGGCGGCGCTCTCCTGGGCCGAGGTGAGCGTCGCCCTGCCGCTGACCGCCCTGGAGTACGCCATCGCCGCCGTGCTCGGCATCCTGTTCCTCAAGGAGCCGGTGCCGCCCCTGCGCTGGGCGGGGATCGCCCTGGTCATGGCCGGCGTCCTGGTCATCAGCCTCGAGCAGCACCGCGCCGCGCGCAAGCCGCCGCCCAGCGTCCCCGCCATCCCCGCGAGCCCCGTCACCCCTGGCGCCCCCGCCGGCGCCGCAGCCGCGGGAGGCGGACATCCGCAGGAGACCACGGCCGGCGGCGCCGGGCGCGGCGGCTCGAAGGAGGCTCGGCGATGATCGGCAGGGTTTTCGGCTTCGTGAGGCTGGGCCGGCAACCGCCGGCGCAGCCTCACGAAGCCGAAAACCCTGCCGATCATCGCCGTGCCTCCTACGAGCCGCCGCGCCCGGCGCCGCCGGCCGTGGTCTCCTGCGGATGTCCGCCTCCCGCGGCTGCGGCGCCGGCGGGGGCGCCA
>JASLEW010000582.1 GCA_030150965.1 Thermoanaerobaculia bacterium
AGCCTGGCAGGTGGCCGGCGAGTGGAGCCGCGGCGCCCCGCGCCCGGCCGCGGAGCGCGGCCCAGGCGTCCGCTTCGTCCATCAGCTCGTCGAGCGCCACGCGGCGCTGCGGCCGGCCGCGGAGGCGGTGGTCTGGCCCGATCCGGCGCGCCCCGAGCGGCTGAGCTACGGCGAGCTCAACGCCCGCGCCAACCGCCTCGCCCGCCGGCTGCGGCGCCTCGGCGTCGGCCCCGAGGCGCGGGTGGCGCTCTGGCTGCCGCGCTCGGCCGACCTCGTGGTCTGCGCCCTGGCCGCCCTCAAGGCGGGCGGCTGCTACGTGCCGCTCGACGCCACCTACGCCGGCGAGCGCCTGGCCTTCATGGCGGCCGACGCGCAGGCGCGGGTGCTGGTGACGCGCGGCGAGGCCGGCGCCCTGGCGGATCTGGGCGGCGCGGGCGAGGTCGGGGAGAGCACGGGGAATGCGAAGAGCGCGGGGACTGCGAAGTGCGCAGGAAACGCGGAGAGCGCCGGGAGTGGAGAGAGCGCAGGATGTTGGGACAGCGGAGGGAAAGGGGACTGCGCAGGGAGTGGGGACAGAGGGAGTGGAGAGGACGGAAGGAGTGGAGAGAGCGGAAGGAGTGCGGAGAGGGCAGGGAGTGGAGATGACGCAGGGAGCCCGGAGAGCGGCGGAAGCGGACAGAGCGAAGGAAGCGAAGGCAATGAAGGGCGTGAAACCGGCGGTGCGGCCGGCGGCCGTGGCAGCCGCGGCGGGCGCGGGTGCACTGTGCTGCGCCTGGACGATCCGGCGACCGCGGCGGCGCTCGCCGCGGAGAGCGACGCCGACCTCGACCCGGAGGAGGTCGGGCTCGATCCGGAGAACCTCGCCTACGTGATCTACACCTCGGGCTCGACCGGCCGGCCCAAGGGGACGATGATCGCGCACCGCGGCCTGCTGACCGCCTATTACGCCTACGAGCAGGCCTACCGCTTGGGCAGCGTCACCTGCCATCTCCAGATGGCGAGCTTCTCCTTCGACGTCTTCACCGGCGACCTGATCCGCGCCCTGGGCTCCGGCGCCCGCCTGGTGCTCTGCCCGCGCGACGTGCTGCTCGACCCGCAGCGCCTGCACGGCCTGATGCGCGCCGAACGCGTCGACGGCGCCGAGTTCGTGCCGGCGGTGGTCCGGGCGCTGGTCGATCACCTGGAGCGCACCGGGCCCGCCGGCGCCAGCCTGGATTTCATGCGGCTGCTGGTGGTCAGCTCCGACGCCTGGTACGCCGGCGAGGTGGCGCCGCTGGCCCGCCTGTGCGGCCCGCGCACCCGGCTGATCGACTCCTACGGCGTCACCGAGGCGACGATCGACACCACCTTCCTGCCGCTCGCCGCCGGCGACGGCACGCCCTGCCTGCCGGCGCCGGCCGCCGCCGCGGTGGTGCCGATCGGCCGGCCGCTGGCCGGCAACGAGGCCTGGGTGCTGGGGCAGGGGATCGACCTGCTGCCGGCGCGCATGCCCGGCGAGCTGTGCATCGGCGGCGCCGGAGTGGCGCGCGGCTATCTCGGCCGTCCCGATCTGACCGCCGAGAGGTTCACCCCGCATCCCTGCTCCGCCGCCGCCGGCGCGCGCCTCTACCGCGCCGGCGACCTGGCGCGCTGGCTGCCGGACGGCAGCGTCGAGTTCCTCGGCCGCGTCGACAACCAGATCAAGGTGCGCGGCCTGCGCATCGAGCCCGGCGAGATCGAGGCGGCGCTCGGCGCGCATCCGCGGGTGGCCCAGGCGGTGGTGCTGGCGCTCGGCGAGCCGGGCGCCGCCGGCGCCGGCAGGCAGCTGGTGGCCTACGTGGTGACGTCCGGGGCGCCGCCCGCGGCGCCGGACGAAGCGGAGCTGCGGGCGTTCATGAGGCAGCGCCTCCCCGACTACATGGTGCCGGCCCTCTTCGTGCCGCTTGCCGAGCTGCCGCTGACCCCCAACGGCAAGGTGGACCGCCGCGCGCTGCCGGCGCCCGACTGGAGCCGCTCGGCGGCGGCGTTCGGCGGCGGCGATATCCATCAGCCGCCGCGCACCGCCGCCGAGCAGATGCTGGCCGCGATCTGGCGCGAAGTGCTGCGCATCGACACCGTCGGCGCCTTCGACGATTTCTTCGCCGTCGGCGGCCACTCGCTGCTCGCCACCCAGGTGGTGGCGCGGGTGCGCGCCGCGGTCGGCATCGAGCTGCCGCTGCGCGCGCTGTTCGAGACGCCGATCCTGGCCGAGCTGGCGCTGGTCGTCGAGGAGCGGCTCATCCTGGAGATGGCGCCCGAGGCGGCGGAGGCGGCGGGCGCGCCGGCCATCCCCCGGGCTTCGCGGCAGGAGCCGCTGCCGCTGTCGTTCGCCCAGCAGCGCCTGTGGTTCATCGACCGGCTGGAGCCGGGCAGCCCGGTGTACAACATGCCGGCGGCGCTGCGCGCCCAGGGTCCGCTCGACGCCGCGCTGCTGGCCCGCGGCCTCGGCGAGGTGGTGCGGCGCCACGAGGCGCTGCGCACGGTGTTCGCCGCCCATCAGGGAGCGCCGGTGCAGGTGATCCGGCCGGCGGCCCGCTTCGCGCTGCCGGTGGTGGATCTGGCGGGGCTGCCGGCGGCCGGCCGCGAGCCGCTGGCCCTCGCCCTGGCGCACGCCGAGGCCGGCCGCCCCTTCGACCTGGCGCGCGACCTCATGCTGCGCGGCGTCCTGCTGCGCCTTGCCGCGCAGGACCACGTCCTGGCGCTGACCGTCCACCACATCGCGGCCGACGGCTGGTCGGTGGGCGTCCTGATGCGCGAGGTCACCGTCCTCTACGAGGCGCTGGCCGAGGACGCCGCGGGCCGGCCGGGCGCTGCCCGGGAGCATGGGGAGCCGGCGAAGCCGGGGGAGCCCGGGTTGCCGCGGGTGCTGCCGGAGCTGCCGTTGCAGTACGCGGACTTCGCGGTCTGGCAGCGCGCCTGGCTGACCGGCGAGGTGCTGGAGGAGGAGATCGCATTCTGGCGGCGGCAGCTCGCGGGGCTGCCGCCGCTCCTGGCGCTGCCCACCGACCGGCCGCGGCCCGCGGTGCAGAGCTTCCGCGGCGCGCTGCGGCCGGTGCGGCTCCTGGCCGGGCAGCCGCGCCAGACCGAGGAGCTAAATGCCCTCGGCCGCAGCGAGGGGGCGACGCTCTTCATGGTGCTCCTGGCCGGGTTCCAGGCGCTGTTGGCGCGCCTGAGCGGCCAGCGCGACCTGGCGGTGGGCTCGCCGGTGGCGGGACGCAACCGGGTGGAGCTCGAAGGGCTGATCGGCTTCTTCGTCAACACCCTGGTGATGCGCGGCGACCTCTCGCCGAAGGCGGCGGAGCGCGCGGGCGGGCCGTCGTTCCGCGAGCTGCTCGGCCGGGCGCGCGAGACCGCCCTGGCCGCCTACCTGCACCAGGACGTGCCGTTCGAGCGCCTGGTCGAGGAGCTGGCGCCGGAGCGCAGCCTGGCGCACACGCCGCTGTTCCAGGTGATGCTCGCCCTGCAGAACGCGCCGGTCGAGAACCTGGCGATGCGCGACCTGCGCCTGCGGCTGCTGCGTCCCGCGGGGACGGCGTCGCGGTTCGACCTCACGCTCAGCCTGGGGGAGAGCGGCGGCGCGCTCACCGGCGTCGTCGAGCACGCCACCGACCTCTTCGACGGCGCCACCGTCGAGCGGTTCATGGCGTACTTCGAGCGGCTGCTGGCGGCGGCGGCGGCCTCGCCCGATGCCCCGGCGCTCGCCCTGCCGCTGCTGAGCCCGGCGGAGCGCGGCCAGATCCTGATCGAGTGGAACGACACGGCAACCGGGGCGCCGGGGGCGGCAATCTCCGAGCGATTGGAGCTTTTGCAGCGAGCGGAACGATCCGAGCGGTCGGAGCGAGCGAAGCGGTCAGAGCGGGCGGAACGGTCGGAGCGATCAGAACAGTTGGAGCGAGCGGAGCGGTCAGAGCGGCCAGAGCGGTCGGAGCGAGCGGAACGGTCGGAGCGAGCGGAGCGGTCGGAACGGCCGCAGCGAGCGGAGAGATCGCGGCGAACGGAAGGATCGGAGCGGCCGGAACGAGCGGCGGCGGCTCGCCGGGCCGGCGTGTGTGGGATCTTCATGGCGCAGGCGCAGCGGATGCCGGAGGCGGTCGCCGTGGCCTGCGGCGGCGCCGAGCTGACCTACGGCGCGCTCGCCGCCCGCGCCGGCCGCCTCGCCGCGCGCCTGCGGCGGGCGGGCGTGGGCCCGGACGTGCCGGTCGGCCTGATGGTCGAGCGCTCCCTCGACATGGCCGCCGGAGTCCTCGGCATCCTCCAGGCCGGCGGCGCCTACGTGCCGCTCGATCCCGCCTACCCGGCGCAGCGCCTGGGCTGGATGATCGACGACAGCCGCGCGCCGGTGCTGCTCACCCAGGCGCACCTGCTCGACCGGCTGCCGCCCGGCAGCGCGCGGGTGCTCCTGCTCGATGGCGGCGGCAGCGGCAAGGGCGGCGATCACGGCGCTGGCGGCCATCGCGCGGATCGCACCGATCGCAGCGATCGCGAGGAGCGCGGGGAGCGAGACGAGCGCGGGGAGCGCGGGGAGCGCAGCGATTGTAGCGGCCTCGGGGATCGCAGGGATCACACGGATCTCGAGGATCGCAGCGGTCGCGGGGATCGCGAGGATCGCAGCGGTCGCGGGGAGCGCAGCGCTCGCGGGGACCGCGGGGATCGAAGCGATCCCGACGAAAACGGCGAGCTGGGCGAGGATGACGAGGTTCACGACGGCGGCGATGCGGTGCCCACGGGAGGCGGGCCGGCGGCGGAGAACCTGGCCTACGTGACCTTCACCTCGGGCTCGACCGGCCGGCCCAAGGGGGTGGCCCTCTCCCAGGGCGCGCTCCACAACCTGATCGATTGGCATCTGGCGACGTACCTGGGGGGCGTGCGGACGCTGCAGTTCGCCTCGCTCTCCTTCGACGTCAGCTTCTACGAGATGTTCTCCTGCTGGGCCTCCGGCGGGACCCTGGAGGTGGTGCCGGAGGAGCTGCGGCGCGACCTGCCGGCGCTGGCCGATCTGCTGGTGCGGCGGCGGATCGAGCAGGCGGTCCTGCCGGTGGTCGTCCTGCAGCAGCTGGCGGAGATCTTCGCCGGCCGCGCCGTCCTCCCGCCGCTGCGCGAGGTCACCTCGACCGGCGAGCGGTTGCAGACCAACCAGGCGATGGCGGCGCTGTTCCGCCGCCTGCCGGGATGCGTCTTCTACAACCAGTACGGGCCCTCCGAGACCCACGTGGCGACCGTCTTCGTGCTGCCGCCGGAGCCGCGGGACTGGCCGCTCGATCCGCCGATCGGCCGGCCGATCGCCAACTGCACGGCCTACGCCGTCGAGGCCGGCCCGGCGCCGGCGCCGCTCGGCGTGCCCGGCGACCTCCACCTCGGCGGCGCCGGCCTGGCGCGCGGCTACCTGGGGCGGCCCGACCTCACCGCCGAGCGGTTCGTGCCCGACCCGTTCGGCGGCGCGCCCGGGGCGCGCCTGTACCGCACCGGCGACAAGGTCCGCCTCCTGCCCCGCGGCGACCTGGAGTTCCTCGGCCGCCTCGACGACCAGGTCAAGATCCGCGGCTTCCGCGTCGAGCTGGGGGAGATCGAGGCGGCGCTGCTGGCCCTGCCCGGGGTCCGCGAGGCGGCGGTGGTGGCACGGGCGGACGGCTCCGGGCGCGCGGAGCGGGCGGCCCGTGCTGGCCGCGCGGACGGCTCCGGCGGCGCGCCGGGCGGCCTGCGCCTGGTGGCCTACTTCGCCCGCGACGCCGGTGACGCCGGCGGGGGCGGGGTCACGGCCGGGGAGCTGCGCCGCGCGCTGGGGGAGCGGCTGCCGGACCACATGGTGCCCGCGGTGTTCGTCGAGCTCGCCGCGCTGCCGCTCACCGCCAACCGCAAGGTGGACCGCCGCGCCCTGCCGGAGCCGGACTGGCAGAGCCCGGCCGCGACATACGTCGCGCCGCGCACGCCGGTCGAGGAGACCCTCGCCGGCATCTGGGCCCAGGTGCTCGGCCGCGAGCGGGTCGGCGCGGCCGACCACTTCTTCGCGCTGGGCGGCCACTCGCTGCTGGCGACCCAGGTGATGTCGCGCCTGGCCGGCGCCTTCGGCATCGAGCTGCCGCTGCGCGACCTCTTCGCCGCCCCGGTGCTCGGCGACCTCGCCGCCCGGGTCGAGGCCGCGCTGCGCGACCGCCGCCCCGGCGCCGCCGCGCCGCCACCCCTGGTCGCGGTGCCGCGCCAGGGGCCGCCGCCGCTCTCGTTCGCCCAGCAGCGCCTGTGGTTCATCGATCAGCTCGAGCCGGGCAGCCCGCTCTACAACCTGCCGGTGGCCCTGCACGTCGAGGGGGCGCTCGACCGGGCGGCGCTGGCGCGCTGCCTGGGCGAGATCGTGCGCCGCCACGAGGCGCTGCGGACGGTCTTCGCCGCGCCCGGCGGCGCGCCGGTGCAGGTGATCCGGCCGCCGGCGCCGTTCCCGCTGCCGGTGGTGGACCTGTCGGGGCTGCCCGGCCTGGCGAAGGGGAGGGAGCCGTCCGGCCTGCCGCGCTCGCGGGTCGCGACCTCGTCGCTCGACAGATTGGCCCCCGGGTCCGCGGAGCCGAGCAGCCAGCGGACCGATCTGTCCGGCCCGCCGCGCCCGCCGGCGGATCCGGACGGTCGGCCGGCGCCGTCCGGCCGCGGAGCGCGGGAGGCCCGTGCCCTGGTGGCGGCGGAGGCCCTGCGTCCGTTCGACCTGGCGCGCGGCCCGCTGCTGCGCGGCCTGCTGCTGCGGCTCGCGCCGGAGCACCACGTCGCCTCGCTCACCCTGCATCACATCGTCAGCGACGGCTGGTCGACCGGCATCCTGGTGCGTGAGGTCACCGCGCTCTACGCGGCGCAGGCCGCGGGCGTCATCGGAGCCATGGGCGCCATCGGCCGGCAGCCGGCCCGGCGGGAGCCGGAGGAGTTATCGAGGCCGCGGGAGCTGCCGGACCTGCCGGAGCCGCCCATGGCGCCGGTCACGCCCATGGCGCCGGTGACGCCAGCGCTCCCGGAGCTGCCGGTGCAGTACGCGGACTTCGCGCTGTGGCAGCGCTCGTGGCTGGCGGGCGAGGTGCTGGAGTGCGAGATCGCCTTCTGGCGCCGGCAGCTGGCGGGCCTGCCACCGCTCCTGGCGCTGCCCACCGACCGGCCGCGGCCGGCGGTGCAGAGCTTCCGCGGCGCCTCACGGGCGCTGCGGCTCGCCGCCGGTGCCGCCCGGCAGGCCGAGGCGCTCGCCCGGCGCGAGGGCGCGACGCCGTTCATGGTGCTGCTGGCCGCGTTCCAGGCCCTCCTGGCGCGCTGGAGCGGGCAGGACGATCTGGCGGTGGGCTCGCCGGTGGCGGGGCGCAACCGGCAGGAGATCGAGCCGCTCATCGGCTTCTTCGTCAACACCCTGGTGCTGCGCGGCGACCTCTCCGGCGCCCGGCTCTCCTTCCGCGAGCTGCTGGGCCGGGTGCGCGAGACGGCGCTCGCCGCCTACGTGCACCAGGACGTGCCGTTCGAGAAGCTGGTCGAGGAGATCGCCCCGGCCCGGAGCCTGGCGCACAGCCCCCTGTTCCAGGTGACGTTCGTGCTGCAGAACGCTCCGTCCGCGAGCCTGGAGATCCCCGGCCTGCGGCTGCGGCCGGCGGGCGGCCTGGGGACGACGGCGAAGTTCGATCTCTCGCTCGCCCTGGCGGCGGAGGCGGAGCCGGACGGCGGGCTCGCCGGCGCGGCCGACTACGCGGCCGACCTGTTCGACGGCGCGACCATCGACCGCCTGGCCCGGCACTACGAGCGCCTGGCCGCCGCCGCGGTCGCCGCCGAGGACCGCCCGGTGGCCGAGCTGCCGCTGCTGTCGGCGGCCGAGCTCCATCAGCTGGCGAAGGAGTGGAACCCGCCCGCCGCGGGCGTCCTGGACATCGCCCGTGTCCAGGGCGTCGAAAACAGCCCGGTCCCTGCCGGCGCCCCGGGTCTTGCCGGCAAGCCGGGCCTTGCAGACGTGCCGGGAGCTGCCGGCATTCCGGGAGTTGCGACCGTTGCGGAGGTGGCGGGCGCTCCGGCTTTGGAGGACATGGCGGACCTTCCGGTCATCGCGCGGTTCGAGGGCTGGGCCGAGCGGACGCCGGACGCCATCGCCGTGTGGGCGCCGGGAGAGGCCGTCTCCTACGCCGCGCTCGACGCCCGGGCCGGCCGGCTCGCCCTCCGCCTGCGGGCGCTCGGCGTGAGCGACGGCGGCCGGGTCGGGCTGTGCGCCGAGCGCTCGCCGGCGACGATCGCGGCGGTCCTCGGCATTCTCAAGGCCGGCGCCGCCTACGTCCCCCTGGACCCGGCCTACCCGCGGGAGCGCCTCGCCTTCATGGTCGAGGACGCGGAGCTGCCGGTGCTCGTCGCCGAGGAGCGGCTGCTGGCCGCGCTGCCGGCGGCCGGCGCGGCCACCGTCCTGCTCGACCGGCGACGAGCACCGGCAGCTCCGCGTCCTCGACCATGAAGGCGAGGCGCTCCCGCGGGTAGGCCGGGTCCAGGGGGACGTAGGCGGCGCC
>JASLEW010000663.1 GCA_030150965.1 Thermoanaerobaculia bacterium
GGAGGAGCGGGCGCGGCACGCCGCACTGGGCTCGGCGCCAACCCCGCGGGCAGGCGGTGCCGCGGACCTGGCCGACGGGCCGGCGGGGTTGGCGCTCTTCTTTCACTACCTCGACCAGGCACGGCCTGGCCGGGGCCACGACCGCCGGGCCGTGGCGCACCTCGAGGCGGCCCTCGACGCCGCGGCGCGGGCCACGGCTCCGCCCGGCCTCTACCGCGGCTTCACCGGCGTCTCCTGGGTGCTCGAGCACCTCACCGGCAGGCTGATCGAGCCGCCCGAGCCCGGCGAAGCCGACCCCGGCGCAACCGTGGCGGCGGCGCTGGCGCTCTACCTCCGCCAGCCGGCGCGCGCACGCGGTTACGACCTGTTCGGCGGCCTCGCGGGGCTCGGCCTCTGGGCCCTCGAGCGCGGCCCGCGCCGGGGCGGGCGCGAGGCGCTGGCCGGGATCGTCCGGCTCCTCGGCGAGCACGCCGAGCGCCCCGCGGGAGGCGGGATCGCCTGGGCCACCCCGTCCGACCGGCCAGCCGCCGGAGCGGCTTCCGGCCGCAGGGACCGTTACCGGCTTGGCGTCGCTCATGGAGTGGCCGGCGTGATCGGGTTCCTCGGCGCGGCCTTGGAGGCCGCCGGGCCGGAGGCGGACGCGGCGGCGGACCTGCTGCCGCCGGCCGTCGCATGGCTGCTCGGCCAGATGCTGCCGCCCGGGGAGGGCTCGCGCTTTCCCGACGACGTGGCGCCCGGCACCGGACCGGCGCCGGCGCGCCTGGCGTGGTGCCGCGGCGATGCCGGGATCGCGCTCGCACTGCTGACGGCGGCCCGCGCCGCGGGCGAGGCCGGATGGGAGCGCGAGGCGCTCGCCATCGCACGGCAGGCCGCCGGGCGCCCGTTCGATCGGGCGCGGGTGCCCGACGGCGGCCTCTGCCATGGCGCCGCCGGGCTTGCCCAGCTCTTCAACCGCCTCTTCCACGCCACCGGCGAGCCGCGCTTCAAGGCCGAGGCGCTGTCCTGGATCGGACGCCTGCTGGACCTGCGCCGGACCGGCCAGGGGATCGCCGGCTGGCTCTCCTGGTGCGCGTTGCGCGAGGTCACCGACCCCATCGCCGACTTCACCTGGACGCCGGTTCCCGGCTTCCTCACCGGCGTCGCGGGCATCGGCCTCGCCCTGCTCGCCGCCGTCAGCGCCGTCGAGCCGGCCTGGGACCGCCTGCTCCTCTGCTCGGTGCCGCCGCGCGCCGCGCCGGGCGGGGCGGCCGCGGGCGGGTGCCCGCCATGACCTTCCGCCAGATCACCCCTGCTCGTGGCGCTTCGCCACGATCAGCCCTCGGGCCACGCCCGAGAAAGGAGAGCAACCATGAAGCAGAAGCAGAAGATCAAGAAGCTCCTCGATCTCAGCACCGAGACGCTGCACGAGCTCGAGAACAAGCAGGCCGCCATCGGCGGCGACGGCACCGACGCCACCCGCCCGACCTGCTGCCCGTAGGCGTCGCTTCACGGCGCCCGTCCGCTGCCGCGGCGGCGGGCGGGCGCTCCCGCTCACGACGCTCCAGCTTTCTCGATCAGCGCCGGCGGCACCGCCTGCCGCGGGCGTAACGGGGGGTCCGCCGATGCCAGATTCAGACTTCTCTTGGGAACGCGCCTACGCCGTCCCCGGCAGCCTGCGCTTCCTGCTGACGCCGGCCGGCAGCCTGCAGGCCGACAGCGGCGCCGGCAGGCCGGCCGTCGAGGTCCGCAGGGACTGGCTGGGCCTGCTCCTTGCCTTCGCACGGTCACGGACCGCGGCGGCGGCCTACGAGGCCGTATCGCTGGAGGTGGAGGTCGATCGCCAGAGCTTCGCCAGGATCGTGCAGCCGTGGGCCGCCCAGGGGCTGCTGCAGGATGCGGCGCACGGCCCGCGGGCTCTCGCCCGGCTGGACCTGTTCCGGCAGGCGACGAGCGCCGGCGCCGCGACCGCCGGCGCGCTGCGCTCGCACTTTCCCCTGCAGGAGCGCCTGCGGCTGGGCCTCGGGGCTGACCTCTATCCGGTCTTCGGCGAGGTCTTCTCCCTGCGGGTGCGGCCCGCCGCCGTTTGCTCCGCGACCGCGCACGGCGATAGGCTGGGGTGACCCTCTCCCCGGCACCGGACCATGCGCGCCTTCTTCGATCGCCTCGCCCTGCTCCCGCGGGCCCGCGGGCTGCGCCGCGCCGGCGCCGCGGCGGTCCTCGCCGCCGCCGCGCTCCTGGCCCTGCCGGCGGCCGGGCAGCACCCGGCGGCGCCGGAGCTGGCGGTGGCGCACGACGTGATGGTGGCGATGCGCGACGGCGTGCGGCTGGCGACCGACGTCTACCGGCCGGCGCACGACGGCGTGCCGCTGCCCGGCAGGTTCCCGGTGGTGCTCGGACGCACGCCCTACGGCAAGGATCCCTGCTACTGGGCGGCGGCCATGGTGCAGCACGGCTACGTCGCGGTGATCCAGGACATCCGCGGGCGCTTCCACTCCGCGGGGACCTTCCACGGCATGCACGCCGACGTCGACGACGGCCACGACACCGCGCGCTGGATCGGCGCCCAGCCGTGGTGCGACGGCCACATCGGCATGGTCGGCTCCTCCTACGAGGGCGGCACGCAGCACTCGATGGCGATGTCCGGCGCCCCCTACGTCGGCGCCCTGGTGCCGATGGACGCCGCCTCGAACGCCGGCCGCTGGGGGATCCGCCACGACGGCGCGGTCGAGCTGCGCTTCCTCAACTGGACGGTCCATTACATGGGCGTCGAGGGCAGCCGCGAGAGCGCCGATCCCGGCACCCGCGCGGCGCTGCAACAGATGCTCGACCACCTCCACGAATACGCCCGCGGCCTGCCGCTGCGTCGCGGCACGACGCCGCTCAAGCTGGTGCCGGAGTACGAGGACTGGCTGATCGAGGTGATGACCCACGGCGACTACGATCAGTTCTGGCGCGATCAGGGTGTGAGCGTGATCGATCACATCGCCGAGTACAAGGACATCCCGGTCTATCACGTCACCGGCTGGTACGACTCCTGGTCGGGGCCGGTGGCCAACCTCAGCTTCCCGGCGCTGCGCCGCGCCAAGCACAGCCTGCAGCGGCTCATCGTCGGTCCCTGGACCCACGGCGGCCAGGAGAGCGCCTTCGCCGGCGAGGCCGACTTCGGCGCGGTGGCGGCGATCGACTGGCTGCAGTTCAACCTGCGCTGGCTCGACCGCTGGCTGAAGGGCGTGGACAACGGCGTCGACCGCGAGCCGCCGGTGCGCATCTTCGTCATGGGCGGCGGCGACGCCCACCGGACGCCGGCCGGGCGCATCTTCGTCGGCGGCGCCTGGCGCGACGAGAGCGACTGGCCGCCGGCGCGGGCGGCGGCGACGCCGTACTACCTGCACGCCGGCGGCGAGCTGTCGCCCGAGCGGCCCGCCCCGGGGGCGGCGCCGGCGGCGCCCAGCCACTTCCTGGCCGATCCGCGGCATCCGGTGCCGACCCTGGGCGGCAACATCTCCGCCGCCGACAAGCTCGAGGACAACGGGGTGATGGATCAGCGCTGCCGCGCCGGCCTGTGGACCTGCGAGGACGCGCGCCCGCTGAGCGCGCGCAACGACGTGCTGGTGTTCCAGACCGCGCCGCTCGCGGCCGACGTCGAGGTCACCGGACGGCTGGTCGTCCACCTCTACGTCTCGTCGAGCGCCCCGGACACCGACTTCACCGCCAAGCTGATCGACGTCTACCCGCCGAACGCCGACTTCCCCGGCGGCTTCGACCTCAACGTCAACGACGGCATCCTGCGCGCTCGCTACCGCGAGTCGCTGGCGGCGGCGAAGCTGCTGACCCCGGGGGAGATCGTGCCGGTGACGATCGAGATGTATCCCACCGCGACGCTGTTCAAGAGGGGGCACCGCATCCGCCTCGACATCGCCGGCAGCAACTTCCCGCGCTTCGACGTCAACCCCAACACCGGCGAGCCGCTGGGGATGAACCGCCGCGTCCAGGTGGCCGACAACGCGGTCTACCACGATGCCGCGCATCCGTCGCACATCGTGCTGCCGGTCATCCAGGCCGCGGCGCCGCCGCGCTGAGCGGAGGCGGGAGCGGTCAGTCGGCGCGCAGCGCCTCCATCGGATCGAGCAGCGTGGCGCGGCGCCCGGGCACCCAGGCGGAGACCAGGGCGATCACGGCGAGGCCCAGGCCGACGCCGGCGAAGGTGAGCGGATCGGTCGAGCCGACGCCGAAGAGCAGCGAGGTCATCACCCGGGTGAGCGCCAGCGCCGCGGCCAGCCCCAGCACCAGGCCGGCGCCGGCCAGGGCGCCCACCTCGGCCAGGAGCAGGCGCAGCAGGCCCGAGGGGAGCGCCCCGAGGGCCATGCGCAGCCCCAGCTCGCGGGTGCGCTGCACCACCGCGTAGGAGGTGAGGCCGTAGATGCCGACCGCCGAGAGCGCCAGGGCGAGGCCGGCAAAGAGCGCCAGCAGCAGCAGGTTGAAGCGCCGCCCGGCCACCGAGTCGGCCACCACCTGGTCGAGGGTGCGCAGCCCGCTCACCGGGGTGTCGCGGTCCACCTCGTGCACCGCGGCGCGCACCGCCGCCGCCAGCGCCCGCGGCTCGCCCGCCGCGCGCACCACGAACGACATCTGGCGCGGCACCTGGTCGGCGGCCACCTGGAGCAGCGGCAGGTAGAGCTGCGGCCGCGGCGCGAGGCTCAGCGCCGAGTGATGGACGCTCGCCACCTCGCCGACCACGGTGAACCACGGGTTGGCGGGGTCCTCGGCGGCGGACGCCCCGGACCTGCCGCCGCGCAGGCGCCTGCCGAGCGGGTCCTCGCCGGGCCAGGCGGCGCGCGCCAGGGTGCCGTCGATCACCGCC
>JASLEW010000736.1 GCA_030150965.1 Thermoanaerobaculia bacterium
GCGGCCGGCAGCGCGCCCGCGCCCCGCGCCCATGCTCACGCCCACTCCCACGGCCACGGCGCGCACGGTCATTCACCCTCCGCGCACCCTGCGCATGCCCACTCGCACGCGCACCATGCCCACGGCCCGCGGGCCGGCGGCAGCGCCGGGCACGAGAAGCGCCTGCTGTGGACCCTGGGCCTCGCCGCCGCCTACATGCTGGCCGAGGCGCTGGGCGGCTACCTGACGGGGTCGCTCGCGCTCCTCGCCGACGCCGGGCACATGCTGTCCGACGTCGCGGCGCTGGGCCTCTCGGTCTTCGCCATCCGCATCGCGCGGCGGCCGCCCACCCCCACCCGCACCTACGGCCACCACCGCACCGAGATCCTGGCCGCCCTGGCCAACGGCGCCACCCTGGTGGCGATCTCCATCTACGTGGTGGTGGAGGCGTGCCGCCGCCTGGCCGCGCCCCCCGAGGTCAACGCGCCGGTGATGATGGCGGTGGCCGCCGGCGGCCTGCTGTTCAACATCGTCGGCCTGCACCTGCTCGCCGCCGGCCGCGAGGAGAGCCTCAACGTGCGCGGCGCCTGGCTGCACGTCGCCACCGACGCCCTGGGGAGCCTGCAGACGATCGTCGCCGGCGGGCTCATCTGGGCCTTCGGCTGGCGCTGGGCCGACCCGGCGGCGTCGATCATCATCGCCCTGCTGGTGATCTACTCCTCGTGGGCGCTGCTGCGCGACGCCGTCGAGGTGCTGATGGAGGGCGTCCCCCGGCATCTCGACGTGGTCGAGGTGCGCGAGGCGCTGGCCGGCGTCAACGGCGTCGTCGGCGTCCACGACCTGCATATCTGGACCATCACCAGCGGCCGCGAGGCGCTCTCGGCCCACCTGGTGGTGGGGGAGGCGAGCCCGCGCGGCCAGACCCTGGAGGAGGTGCGCGGCACCATGGCCGACCGCTTCGGCATCAAGCACGTCACGGTCCAGATCGAGCAGGACGAGTGCGGCGATGGCTGCTGACCCCGCCGCCGGTCCCGCCGGCCACGCCGCTCCCGCCGATCTTGCCGGCCGCTACGTCCGTATCGAGCGGCCGGCCGACGTGCCGGCCGCCGACCCGCACACCGTCGACGTGGCGGTGCTCGACATGAACCACGGCTGGCCCAACCTCGGCCACGATTCGCTCGTCCACCTGCTGCTCCACGGCGACCCGGCGCGCCGTGCCGAGGAGCGCCGCCGCGGCCTCACCGTGCGCGTGCTCTCCTACGACGTGCGCCGCGCCGGCATGGTGCCCGAGCCGCCGGCCGCGGACGGCGGGCGCTTCGCCCTCTACGTCGGCACCGGCGGCCCCGGCCACCTCGACCCGCGCTGCAACGACGGCGTGGCGCCGGAGAGCCAGGGCGTGCGCGAGGATCCGGCCTGGGAGGCCCCCTTCTTCCGGCTGCTCGACCGCATCGCCGCCGACCCCGGCGCGGTGCTGTTCGCGGTCTGCCACAGCTTCGGCGTCCTCTGCCGCTGGGCGGGAGTGGCGCACCCCGTGCTGCGCGGCCCGGAGAAGGGCGGCAAGAGCTCGGGGGTGAAGGAGAACGCCTGGACCGCCGAGGCCGCCGCGCACCCCTGGTTCGGCCGCTTCACCGCGCCGCACGCGGTGGAGGAGCCCTGCATCGGCCCCGGCCCCGGTCCGGCCCCCGCCGCCGGCCGCGAGGCCTGCTACGGCCGCCTGCGGATCCTGGACAGCCGCCTCTTCGACCTGGTCGAGGAGCCGCGCCCGCTGCCCGCGGGAGCGCTGCGCATCGGCTACGAGACCCTGGGCGTCGGCGGCCCGCCGGGCGACGCCCTGACCATGCTGGAGCTGGCCCGCGATCCGTCCGGCGTCATGCCGCGGGTCTTCGGCGTCAACCACCACCCCGAGGTGGTGGACCGCGCCCGCCAGCTGGGCCTCCTGGAGGCGAAGGTGCGGCGCGGCGAGGTGAGCGCCGAGTGGGCGGCCGAGCGGCGCGCCATCCTCACCGGCCATCCCGACGAGGACAACGACGCCCGGCTCCGGCGCACCTCGGAGACCACCCTCCTCGGGCCGCTGCGCTTCTTCCTCTACCGCGAGCTGCGGCGCCGCGCCGCGGCGCTGCGGCTGGCCTTCGACCTGCACGAAGACCAGGTCCTGCATCCGGCGGCACCCGTCTCGGCATGAGGCCGCAGCCGCCGTTCCCCTGGGAGCTGACGCTCGACCAGGAGATCGCCGCCTTCGAGGAGCTCAAGCCGCGCCTGCGCGACGTCTGGGCGACGCTCACCATGCGCGACGAGGAGCCCCACACCTCGGTGGTCGTCCCCTCGCTCACCCTCGACCGCGGCAGCCTGGAGAAGCTGAGCGGCGCCAGCTTCTACGAGGAGCGGCTGCTCTTCCTGCTCATCCGGCTGCGCAACCCGCGGGCGCGCATGGTCTACGTGACCTCGCAGCCGGTGCAGCCGCTGATCCTCGAGTACTACTTCCAGCTCCTGGCCGGCATCCCGGCGAGCCATGCCCGCGCCCGCCTGACCCTGCTCTGCGCCTACGACGCCTCGCCGCGCTCGCTGACCGAGAAGATCCTCGAACGGCCGCGGCTCATCCAGCGCATCCGCGACGGCATCCAGGACCGCTCCCGCGCCTACCTTACGGTCTTCAACTCCACCCCTTTCGAGCGGCGCCTCGCCGTCCTCCTGGGCATCCCGATGAACGGCGCCGACCCGCAGCTCTGCCCCCTCGGCACCAAGTCGGGCAGCCGCAAGGTCTTCCGCCAGGCCGGGGTGCCGCTGCCCGAGGGGATGGAGGACCTGCGCGACCAGGCCGACGTGGCGGCGGCGCTCGCCGAGCTGCGGCGGCGCCGCCCGGGGCTGCGCAAGGCGGTGATCAAGCTCGACGACAGCTTCTCCGGCGAGGGCAACGCCATCTTCCGCTACCCCCGCGCGGAGGCGGGCGCCGGCGCCCGGGAGGAGAGCCCGGCGGCGATCCGCGACGCCATGGCCGGCATCGAGCTGGCGGTCGCGGACGAGACGCCGGAGAGCTACTTCGCGAAGCTGGCCGGCATGGGGGGCGTGGTCGAGGAGTTCATCGAGGGGCGGGAGAAGGTCTCGCCCAGCACCCAGCTGCGCGTGAGCCCCTACGGCGAGGTGCTGACCATCTCCACCCACGACCAGATCCTGGGCGGCCCCAGCCAGCAGGTCTTCCTGGGCTGCCGCTTCCCGGCGCGCGACGACTACCGCATGCGCATGCAGCGCGAGGCGGTCAAGATCGGCGAGGTGCTGGCGAGCCGCGGCGTGGTGAGCCGCTTCGCCGTCGATTTCCTGCTCTGGCGCGACGAGCCCGATCTCGACTGGAACCTCGCCGCGCTGGAGATCAACCTGCGCATGGGCGGCACCACCCACCCCTACCTGGCGCTGCAGTTCCTGACCGGCGGCGCGCTGGACTCGACCACCGGCCTGTTCTCGTCGCCTTCGGGCCATTCGAAGTGCTACGTGGCGACCGACAACCTCCACTCGCCGGGCTACCGCGGCCTGCTCCCCGAGGACCTGATCGAGATCCTCACCGAGACCCGCCTGCATTACAGCCTGGGCAGCGAGTCCGGCGTGCTCTTCCACCTGATCGGCGCCGTTTCCGAGTTCGGCAAGCTGGGCATGACCGCGATCGCCGACACCCCCGAGGAGGCCGATGCGATCTACCGGCGGGCCCTGGCGGTGCTCGACCGCGAGACCAATTACCGCGATTGAGCGGATCGCCCCGGCTCGCGCGATATACTGTCGCCCGCTACCCGCCGTCCGGAAGTCCTCAGAACCCATACTTTCGTGCTTGGAGGGAACCATGAAACGCTCCTCCCGGATGACCATCCAGCAGGCGACCCAGGACTACGAAAAGTGGCTGGCGACGGAGCTGGAGATCGTTCCCGCCGACCTGGAGCTCAAGCACGAGCGCATGCGGCAGGCGATCTTCTCCTTCCTGCGCGCCACCTACTACCGCTGGGCGCAGCAGTTCCCGCACGTCTGCAGGGAGCTGTGCCGCGCGCCGCAGGTGCTGGCGGTGGGCGACCTGCACGTCGAGAACTTCGGCACCTGGCGCGACGCCGAGGGGCGCCTGGTCTGGGGCATCAACGACTTCGACGAGACCTGGCGGCTGCCCTACACCCACGACCTGGTGCGCCTGGCCACCAGCGCCCACCTGGCGATCGCCGACGGCCACCTGGTGATCAGCGGCCGTGAGGCGTGCGAGACCCTGCTCGCCGGCTACCGCGAGGGGTTGGAGGCGAACGGCCGGCCGTTCGTGCTCGCCGAGCACTCCGCGGCGCTGCGCGAGATGGCGACCAGGAGGCTGCGCGACCCGCAGGCGTTCTGGGACAAGCTCTCCGGCCTGCAGCCGTGGAAGGGTGAGGTGCCGCCGCGCGTGGTGCGCGGCCTCTCCGACCTCCTGCCGCGCCCCGACCTGCCGCGGCGCATCGTGCACCGGGTCGCCGGCCTCGGCAGCCTGGGCCGCCAGCGCTTCGTCGCCATCGCCGACTGGCAGGGCGGCAAGATCGCGCGCGAGGCCAAGGCCCTGGCCCCCTCGGCGGCGGTGTGGGCCTTCGGCGGCGAGGGGATCACCAAGGTGCTCTACCGGGAGATCCTGGAGCAGTCGGTGCGCAGCGTCGATCCTTGGGTGAAGGTGCGGCGGCGGTGGATCCTCCGCCGGCTGGCGCCCGATTGCTCGCGGATCGAGCTCTCCGAGCTGCCCGAGGAGCGCGAGGAGAGCCGGCTGCTGCGCGCCATGGGCTGGGAGACCGCCAACGTCCATCTCGGCAGCCGCTCCGCCCACGGCCTGCTCCTCGACCTGGCGGCGCGCGAGGGCGACTGGCTGCACGAGGCGGCCAAGGCGATGCTGGCCGTGGTGGAGGAGGACTGGGAGTCGTGGAGGAAGCACCCGGTCGCGCCGGGCACCTCCCTCCAGGCGGTGGCGGCGGATGCCGCCCTTCGCCACCCGCATCCGGCGGCTGCGACCGCCGACGCCGAGGCGGCGGAGGACGACGACGCGGCAGGCTCGTCCAGGGACGGCAGGGGCGGCAAGGACGGCAAGGGCGGCAAAGCGGGAAAAGGCGGCAAGGACGGTAAGGGCGGCAAGGGGGCAAAGGGCGGCAAGGCCGCCAAAGCAGCCTCCCAAAAGAATGCCAAGGGGGGCGCGCGCAAGGCCGCCAAGACGGCCTCTCAGAAAACCGCCAAGGTGGCCTCTCAGAAGTCCGCCAAGGCGGGCTCTCGGAAGTCCGCCAAAGCGGGCTCTCAGAAGTCCGCCAAGGCCGCCCGCGACACCGCGGCCGGCGATGGCGCCGCGCCGGGCGCCAGGTCCGCCAAGCCGGCCAAGAAAGCCCGGCCGGCCGAGGCCGAGGGCCTCCCGGGACCTGCCCGGGCGGCCGGCGCCGGCAAGCCCGGGAGATCGGCCAGGGCGGGCAAGCAGGCCAAGGCGGGCAAGTCCGCCAAGAAGGGGAAGGCCGCCAGGGCGGGCAAGCAAGCCCAGGGCAAGGCCGGCAAGAGGGCCGGGAGCCGCGGGGACGCTCGGTCCGCCAAGCCCGCCAAGCCCGGCAGGGGGGCGGACGCCGCGAAGGGCGGCAAGGCCGCGGACGTCGTCAAGGACGTGGAAGCCCCGCAAGCTGCCGGCGCCGGGACGGACGCCACGGCGGAAGCGGGCGCGAGCTCCTAGCCGGCCCGCCGCGCGCGGCGCTCGGAACCAGAAAAGCGTCGGTTGCGGAACGGGGGCGGCGGGGCTAGGTCCGCGGGCCGCCGCCGCTGCCGATCAGCGTGCGGTAGGTGCGCAGGTGGCGGAAGGCCGCCGCCGGATCGCCGAGCTGCTCGTAGATCCCGCTCAGGTTGAAGTGGGCGTCGGCCAGGCTGGCGTCGTGCGCCAGCGCCTCGAGGTAGGCGGCGGCGGCCTCCCGCGGGCGCTGCTGGTCCTGCAGCGCCACCCCGAGGTTGAACGCCGCCAGGGCGTCGCCGGGCTGGATGGCGAGCGCGATGCGGTAGTGGTCCTCGGCGCCCGCCGGATCGCCGGCCTCGTGCAGCAGCCGGCCGAGGTTCAGATGGGCATCCACCAGCCCCGGCGCCTGGGCGAGCGCGCGGCGGTAGGCGGCCATGGCCGCGCCCGGGTCCTCCTGCTCCAGCGCGACGCCGCACTCGTACCAGTCGGCGG
>JASLEW010000737.1 GCA_030150965.1 Thermoanaerobaculia bacterium
ATCCGCTCCAGCCGCTCGCGCTGGCCGAGGAGCGCCGCGAGCGCCGCCGCCAGCGCCGCCACCTCCCGCTCCTCGCCGCTGGCCGGGAGCGGGCCGGACGCCAGGCCGGCGGCCGCGGCCGGCGCCAGGTGGGCGGCCAGCGGCACCTTGAGCGCGATGGCGTCGGGCAGCTCGGCGAACTGCGCGTAGTCGGAGACGATCGCCGGCCGCCCCGCCGCCATGACCCGCAGCAGCGAGGCCGAGGTCTCGCCGGCCGTGGGGTAGCGCAGGTTGAGGCACAGATCGGCGGCGGCGATCGCCGCCGCGAAGCCGGCGAAGGGGAGGTAGCCGGTGACGTGGACGCGCTCCGCCACTCCGGCGCGGTGGGCCCTGGCGAGCAGGTCGCTCCCCGCCGACTCCTCGCCCACCACCAGCAGGTGGACGCGCTCGAGGCCCGGCGCCGCCAGCGCGGCGATGCCCAGGGAGGTGCGCTTGATCGGCGTCTGGAAGCCGAACGAGCCCAGGACCGGGACGCCGTCCGGGATGCCGCAGCGGCGGCGCAGCTCGAGGCCTGCTGCAGCGTGCTGCCCGGCCGGCGGCGGCAGCGGCACGCCCATCGGCACCGCCCGCACCTCGACGCCCGGCACCTCCTCCCGCACCACGCCGGCCGCCCAGGCGCTGTGCACCAGCACGCCGCGCTGGCGGGTGAGCAGCGTCCGGTGGGCCGGCAGGGCGAAGATCGGCGCCGTGCCGTAGGCGCCCCAGCGCTTGGCCACCGCCACCGCCTCGCCGATCCAGCCATGGTCGCGGCCGAGGCGCTCCTTGTAGCCGTAGAAGTCGCCGCGCCCGAGGGTGACGTCGAGCAGCAGGTGGTGCAGCACCACGTCGTGCAGGGTGACCACGCCCGGATGGCGCAGCGCCAGCTCCAGGACCGCCTCGTGATGGCGGTTGTTGCCCATCTGGTAGAGCGGCAGCCGGGCGCTCCCGCTCCCCTCCTCCCCTCCCCTCGGGCCGTCGGGTCCCGGCGGCTCCCCCGCCCCGTCCGGCCCTCCCAGAGCACCGGCCGGCGCCAGGGTGCAGCCGGCGGCGAACGGCCAGCCGGCGTGCACGCCCTCCGCCGCCGCGGCCGGCGGCTGGCCCGGCAGCTCGATCAGCCGCACGTCGGCCAGCGCCGCCAGGTGCGGCAGCAGGTCGGCGCTGTAGTCGGCGATGCCCGAGCGCACGGGCGGCAGCGGCGAGACGAAATCGAGCCGCGGCGGCATCACAGGGCGGCCAGCGCGTCCGGGTCGCTGCCGGGGGGCGCCATCTGCCCCTTGAGCCAGGCTTCGATGAACAGATCGAGGTCGCCGTCGAGGACGCGGTCGGCGTCCCCCACCTCGGCGCCGGTGCGGTGGTCCTTGACCATGCGATAGGGGTGCAGCACGTAGCTGCGGATCTGGCTGCCCCAGGCGATCTCCTTCTTCTTGCCCTCGCGCTCGGCCTGCTCCGCCTGGCGCTTCTGCATCTCCAGCTCGTAGAGGCGGGAGCGCAGGATCTTCATCGCCATGGCGCGGTTCTTGATCTGGCTGCGCTCGTTCTGGCAGGAGACGACGATCCCGGTGGGATGGTGGGTGATGCGCACCGCCGACTCGGTCTTGTTGACGTGCTGGCCGCCGGCGCCGGAGGAGCGGAAGGTGTCGATGCGCAGGTCCTTGTCGTCGATGTCGATCTTCACCTCGTCGTCCACCTCGGGGTAGACGTCCACCGAGGCGAAAGAGGTGTGGCGCCGCCCCTGGAAATCGTAGGGGCTGATGCGCACCAGGCGGTGGACGCCGGCCTCGCCGCTCAGGTAGCCGTAGGCGTAGGCGCCGCGCACCGCGAAGGTGGCGCTCTTGATGCCCGCCTCCTCGCCCTCCTGGCGGTCCAGCATCTCGACGCTGAAGCCGTCGCGCTCGGCCCAGCGCAGGTACATGCGCAGCAGCATCTCCGCCCAGTCCTGCGACTCGGTGCCGCCGGCGCCGGGGTGGATGGCGACGATGGCGTTCTTGTCGTCGTCGGGCCCGGAGAGCTTGAGCTCCAGCTCCAGGCGGTCGAGGTCGGCCTTGACCCGCACCAGGAAGCGCTCCAGGTCGGGGTCGCCGGCGGCCTCGTCGTCCGCCATCAGGTCCTTCCACGCCGCCAGCTCGTCGGCGTCGGCCCGCAGGCGGTCGAGCGTGGTCAGGCGCCGTTCGAGGTCGCGCCGCTGGCGCAGCAGCGGGGCATTGCGGGCGGGGTTGTCCCAGAAGCCGGGCGCCTCCATCTGGGCGTCGATCTCCGCCATCCGCCGCTCCAGGCCGGCTTGGTCAAAGATACCCCCGGAGGTTGCCGAGCTGGCCTTCGAGTTGGTCGATGCGCTGGAGGACGGGGCTCGCGAGCATGGTCGGACTCCTTGTCAGCCGGGAAGTATAGAACGCCGCCCCGGGTCGTGCTCCGCAGCACGGCTGGCCTGGGCGACCGTGCCGGTGGCGCGGGCCGCCGCTCCGCGGCTAGGCGCCGGCGGGCCTGCGGGC
>JASLEW010000997.1 GCA_030150965.1 Thermoanaerobaculia bacterium
GGCGCCGGCAGCGCCGGCGCCGCCGCGGCCGGGGGGGCGCATCGCCATCGTCGGCCTCGCCGGGCGCTTCCCGGGCGCCCGCGACGTCGAGGAGCTGTGGCGCAACCTGCGGGCGGGGACCGAGACGGTGGCGACGTTCTCGGACGCGGAGCTCGCCGCCCAGGGCGTGCCGGCCGAGCTCATCGCCAACCCGCGCTTGGTCCGCTCCTTCGGCGTGCTGGAGGGCGAGGACCTGTTCGACGCCGAGCTGTTCGAGGTCGCGCCGCGCCAGGCCGAGGCCATGGACCCCCAGTTCCGCCTCTTCCTGGAGTGCGCCTGGGAGGCGCTGGAGAGCGCCGGCTGCGATCCGCGGCGCTGCGGCCGGCCGGTCGGCGTCTATGCGGGGGTGAGCCTCTCCACCTACTTCCTCAACAACCTGGCGGCGCGCTCCGACCTCCTGGAGACCCTGGGCAGCTACGAGATCGCCCTGGGCACCGACCGCGACTACCTGACGGCGCAGGCGTCCTACCGCCTGGGCCTGGAGGGCCCGAGCGTCGACGTGCAGACCGCCTGCTCGACCTCTCTCGTGGCCGTCCACCTGGCGTGCCAGGCCCTGCTGGCCGGCGACTGCGACCTGGCGCTCGCCGGCGGCAGCTCGGTCAAGGTGCCGCAGCGCGCCGGGTTCCTCTACCAGGAGGGCGGCATCGAATCGCCGCGCGGCCGCTGCCGCGCCTTCGACGCCGGCGCCGACGGCACGGTCCACGGCAGCGGCGTGGGCATCGTGGCGCTCAAGCGGCTGGAGGACGCCCTGGCCGACGGCGACACCATCCACGCCGTGATCCTGGGCTCGGCGATCAACAACGACGGCGCCCGCAAGGTCGGCCTGAGCGCGCCCAGCGTCGAGGCGCAGGCGCGGGTGGTGGCCGCGGCGCTCGGGCGGGCGGGGGTGGCGGCGGACACCATCGGCTACGTCGAGACCCACGGCACGGGCACGCCGCTGGGCGATCCCATCGAGGTGGCGGCCCTCGCCCGCGCCTTCGCAGCGTCCACCGCCCGCACCGGCTTCTGCCCGATCGGCTCGGTCAAGACCAACCTCGGACACCTCGGCGCGGCGGCCGGCGCCGCCGGGCTGATCAAGGCGGTCCTCGCGCTGCGCCACGGCGAGATCCCGCCGAGCCTGCATTTCGCCACGCCCAATCCGCGCATCGACTTCGCCGCCGGCCCCTTCTACGTCAACGACCGCCTGGCGCCATGGCCGGCCCCGGCGCGGGAGGGCCAGCCGCGCCGCGCCGGGGTCAGCGCCTTCGGCCTCGCCGGCACCAATGCCCACGTGGTGCTGGAGCAGGCGCCGCCGGCCGCGCCGTCCTCGCCCGGCCGCCCCTGGCAGCTGCTGCCGCTCGCGGCGCGCAACGAGGCCGCGCTCCGCGCCGCGGCCGAGCGCCTCGCCGCCTGGCTCGCGCGCCACCCCGAGGCGCCGCTCGCCGACGTGGCATGGACCCTCCAGACCGGCCGCCGCGTGCTGCCGCACCGCCTCGCCGTGGTCTGCCGTGACGCCGAGGAGGCCGGCTGGGCGCTGACCGGCGAGGAGCCGCGCCGCCTGCTCGCCGCCCGGCACGCCCCGGCCGCCCGCCCCGTCGTCTTCGTGCTGCCGGGCCAGGGCGCGCAGCACCCGGGGATGGGGGCCGGCCTCCACGCCGCCGAGCCGGTCTTCCGCGCCGCGCTCGACGACTGCGCCGAGCGGCTGCGCCCGCGGCTCGGGTGCGACCTGCGCGAGCTGCTGCTCGCGCCCGCCGGGCGGCGCGAGGAGCGCGAGGAGGCGGGGCGCCTGCTCGGCGAGACGCGCCTCGCCCAGCCGGCCCTCTTCGCGGTCGAGTACGCCCTGGCCCGGCTGTGGATCTCCTGGGGAGTGAGGCCGCGCGCCATGATCGGCCACAGCCTCGGCGAGTACGTGGCGGCCTGCCTGGCGGGGACCCTGACGCTCCCGGACGCCCTGGACCTGGTGGCCGGCCGCGCCGAGCTGATGCAGGCCCTGCCGCGCGGCGCCATGCTCTCGGTCGAGCTGCCCGCCTCCGATCTCGCGCCGCTGCTCGGCCCGGCCCTCTCGCTGGCGGCGGTGAACGGCCCGGAGCTGTGCGTCGCCTCGGGCCCGGGCGAGGAGATCGCCGCGCTGGCGGAGCGCCTGGCGGTCCGCGGCGCCAGGAGCCGCCGCCTCCAGACCTCCCACGCCTTCCACTCGGGCATGATGGAGCCGATCCTCGAGGCCTTTGCCGCGCAGGTGGCGCGCGTGCCGCTCGCCGCGCCGGCGACCCCCTGGATCTCCAACCTGACCGGGGAATGGATCGGCGCCGAGGAGGCGGCCGACCCCGCCTACTGGGTGCGCCACCTGCGCTCGCCGGTCCGTTTCGGCGCCGGCGTCGAGCGGCTGCTGGCCGACGCGGCGGCGGCGGGGGCGGTGTTCCTGGAGGTCGGACCGGGCCGCGCGCTGGGCGACCTGGTGCGCCAGGCGGCGCGGGCGCAGGGCGCCTCGGCCGCGGCGGTCGAGGCGGTGTCCTCGATGCGCCGGCCCAACGACGACGAGGACGACGGGGAGGTCCTCTTGCGCGCCGCCGGCCGCCTCTGGCTCGCCGGCATCGACCTCGATTGGGCAGCCCTGCACACCGGCGAGCGCCGGCGGCGCCTGCCGCTGCCGACCTATCCATTCCAGCG
>JASLEW010000998.1 GCA_030150965.1 Thermoanaerobaculia bacterium
GGCGGCGCGGCCGGCGGCAGCACGGCAGCGGAGCCGGAGCCGCCGAATGCCCCCAACACCTCCGGCGAGAAGGCCGCCGGCGCCGTGGCCGCCCAGCTGCGCTGGCTGGGCGCGGCGCTGGTGAAGGAGAGCGGCGAGATCCGCACCCTCTACGCGCAGCACCGCGCGCGCCAGGAGCACAGGGGCGGCCGCGAGACCTCCGCCGACGAGCGGCTCGACGACGCGCTGCAGGATTTCCGCGGTGCCGCCGAGCACTTCGACGGCCAGTTCCAGGGCGGGTTCTTCACCCGCAGCCGCATGCGTCTGGGCCGTCTCACCCACGGCGAGGACGAGCGCGGCCAGATGCAGCGCCTGGCCCGCGGCCTGGTCGAAAGCAGCGCCCGCGTGGACGCCCTGATGGTCCAGGTCCGTCCCCCCGCCGCCCTGCGCCAGCTCTGGCGCCGCATCCACGGGCAGGTGCAGCGCCTCGCCCAGGACTGCGGGATCTAGCCGGCCAGCGCCGGAGCTGACGGCCGAGGGCTCCCGGGGGATTGCCCCGGGTGCCCCGGCGTCAGGCTTGGTTGAGAGGGGAGGGCGGGAGCGGACGGCTACTCGCCGGGATGGCCGTGCGCGAAGCCCGGCGGGCCGTTGGCCTCCATCTGCTGGTGGAGCTGCTCCATCTGGGTGAGCTTGGCCTTCTGGTCGGGAGTCAGGATGGCGCCGAGCTTGGTGACGAAGTCGTCGTGCAGCGCCTTGAGCTGCACCTGCGTGGCGTGGGCGGCGATGAGCTTCTGCCCCAGGTCGGTCGGGTCCGGGCTGGAGCCTTCGAGCAGCGTGTGGATCTCGCTCCACTGCTGCTTGCTCTGCTGCATGAGGGGCGCCGCCTTGGCCTGCAGGTCGCCGTGCAGCTGCATCGCCGTCGCCTTCTGCGCCGCGGTGAGGTTGAGGGCCGAGGCGACGTGCTCCAGCATGTTGGGGCCGTGCCCGCCGGGGCCCTGGGCGAGCGCGGCGGAGGCGATCAACGCCGCCGCCGCGGCTCCCAGCGCCAGCGTCTTGCGGATCTTCATCGAAGTTCTCTCCTTTGGGGCTCAAACCGGGTCCCTCCAGCGGGCCCCGTCAGGAGGAGACTACGCCAGGCGGCGCCGTGCCGTCCGCAAGACGGCGAAATTTATTTGCAAGAGTTGTAAAGACGCGGGCTCAGCCGCTGAAGCGGTAGCCCCGCCGGTGGGCGGTGAGGATGAGCTCGGGGCGGCGCGGGTTGCGCTCCAGCTTCTGGCGCAGCGACGCCACGTGCACGTCCACGGTGCGCGTGGTGGGCGTCGCCTCGTAGCCCCACACCTTGTCGAGCAGCTCCTCGCGCGAGAGCAGCTCGCCGCGGTGCTGGACGAAGTAGGCCAGCAGCTTGAACTCCAGGGCGGAGAGCGGCACCGCCCGGCCGGCGCGGAACACCTCGCCGCGGCGGAAGTCCACCCGCACCTCGCCGAACACGTGGGTGCCGGACGCCGACGCCGCCATGCTGCGCGAGCGCCGCAGCAGCGCCTCGATGCGCGCCAGCAGCTCCAGCATCTCGAAGGGCTTGGTCACGTAGTCGTCGGCGCCGAGCCGCAGGCCCACCACGCGATCGATCACCTGGCCGCGCGCGGTGAGCATGACGATGGGGATCTCGAAGCCGCGCTGGCGCAGCTCGCGGCAGACCGAAAAGCCGTCCTGGCCCGGCAGCATCACGTCGAGCAGCACGAGATCGTACGAGTTGGCGAGCGCCGCGGCGATGCCCGACTCGCCGTCGTGCGCCGTGTCCACCGCGTACCCCTCGGCGAGCAGCCGGTCGGCGAGGGTGATCACCAGGCTCGCCTCGTCCTCGACCAGGAGCAGCCGGCGCACCGGCGCCGCGGCGGAGATCATGCGCTCGCTCACGCCGGCCGTCCCGCGACGGCCGGCAGATGCAGGGTGAAGGCGCAGCCACGCCGCGCGCCGCCGCTGGCGCAGGTCACCCGGCCGCGGTGGGCGCGCACGATGTGGCGCACCACGCTCAGGCCCAGGCCGCTGCCGGCCGGCTGGTCGGCCCCCGGCTGCCGGCCGCGGAAGAACGGCTCGAACAGGTGCGGCAGATCCTCGCGCCGGATGCCGGCGCCATGGTCCTCGACGGTGATCGCCACCTCGCCGCCCTCGGGCCGCGCCCGGATGCCGATCCAGGGGTCCGGGCCGCCATACTTGGCGGCGTTCTCGATCAGGTTGCGCAGCGCCCGCCGCAGCGCCGCCGGGTCGGCGGAGAGCGGCGGCAGGTACGGGGCGAGATGGCTCTCGACCCGCGCCCGGCGCTCGGCGAGCAGCGGCCGGCAGTCCTCCAGGGCGCCGGCGATCACCTCCTCCGCCGCGGTGGGCTGCAGGGAGTAGGTCTGGCGACCCGACTCGATGCCGGCGAAGTCGAGCACCTGGGACACCAGGCCGGAGAGCCGCCGCCCCTCGCCGAGGATCAGCTCGCCGTAGCGCCGCACCTGGGCCGGCTCCGCCACCACGCCGTCGGCCAGGTTCTGGCCCGCCGAGCGGATCGCCGTCAGCGGTGTGTTCAGCTCGTGCGTGATCGCCGCCACGAACTCCATCTGCTGGCGCGCCAGGCGCTGGGCGCGCTGCGTGGCGACGGTCATCAGCGCGGTGGTCAGCGCCGCCAGCGCCACGATCGCGGCGCCGACCGCCAGGTTGCGGTGCCGGAAGCGCGCCACCGCCTCCTCCAGCGACCCGCCGCGCCGCCACACCACCAGCGTCCATCCCGGCCGCGGCGGCGGCGGTCCGGAGCCCATGAAGGCGGCGCCGGCGCCGTGCGGGCCGAAATGACGCACGGCGAAGAGCGGCAGCACCAGGTCGCCGGTGCGGAGGGCGGCGGCGGGGAGCGCGGGGTCGGAGAGGAAGATCACCCGCGGCGGCGATCCGGCGCCCGCGGCCTCGACCACCGCCAGCGCGTCCTGAACGCCCCCGTTGCTGCCGAAGTGCCGGCGCGTCAGCTCCGGCAGGACCTCGGAGCGGATCGCGGCGGCGTCGAAGCGCACGATCAGGTAGCCGCCGGCCACCAGCTCCCGGGGATGCCCGGCCGGACCGGCCGCACCGCCGTGCGCCCGCCACCAGGCCGGGATCAGCAGGCCCGGGATCTCGGGCGCGGCCGGCGGCGGGAACGGGCCGCCGCCATGGCCGCCGCCGCCCCACCCCAGGCGGCGCCGCAGGTCCGCCAGCTCCGGCGTCCAGGGCACCGCCGCGAAGCGCGGCGGCTGGCCCTGGAGGACCGCCAGCGCGGGCGCTCCCGCGGCCGTGGACGGGCGGCCGGCGATCCCGCCGCCTGCCGCCCCAGGGGTGGCGGGTGCGCCGCCCGGCTCGCCGGGAAGCCCGCCGCCGAGATCGCCGTCGAGATAGAGGATGTCGCGGATCAGCCGCGGGAAGGGCGCCTCCGCCCGCCAGGCCTCGTACTGGCGCGCCACCCGCATGGCCAAATGCGCATCCGGCCCGCGGCCGGGCTCGTCCGCCGGCGACTCCGGCATCATCGGGCGGAAGGCGACGAAGGCGCGGGTCACCTCGTGGTCGAAGTCGTCGGCGAACACCGTGCCGGCGGCGAGGAGGGCGGCGCGCAGGCGCTGGCTCTCCAGGATGCTGACCTGGCCGATCCAGAGGTATTGGTGGAAGGCGAGGATCCCCAGCAGCGCCAGCAGCGCGCCACCCACCGCAAGCGGCACCAGCCGAGCCGGACCGGGGCGACCCATGGCCACGGAGTCTAGTGCAAGCCGAGGATCCGACGCCGGGCCGAGCCGGCGCCGCTCGGCGGTGGCCTCCCGGTGGTTGACGGACCCACCGGGAGGCAATCTCGGTGCGACTCTTCAGAGCTTCAGCCCGCGGGCGGGCTCAGCCGGCGCAGGGCCTGGCCTGGGTGCAGATGGGCGGACAGGTGTTCATGAGGCAGGCCGTCACGGGCGCGGTTGGGACGGTGTCAGCGCCCCCCACGACAGGACTGTCGATCAGCTGCTGCAGGGTCTCGCGATGAAGACGAAGCTTCCTGGCGGTCTTTTTCATCGGACATCCTCCTTTCAAGTGGATGTGCCTCGGGCGCGGAACGCGGGGCGGCCAGGAGCACGCCCGCCTCCAGAGCCGCCGCCTGCGATGGCGCTGCACAGCCTGCGTGCCATCGGCGAGGCACGAGGAGCCGCTTTCGCTCCCGGCCGGCAGCGTCTCGGCATGGACGTGCGCCACCACCTGGCAGCGTCGCCGCGCCTACCTGGAGCGAGGCCCCCGGCCAGGGCGCTCTCCGCCAGGCGTACCGGGCGCTGTGTCCCGCGGGGCTGTAGAGCTGCTCGACGCCGGCCAAGCGGCGGTCGAGCACGGCGGCGGGTCCGCCCGCTCCAGCCCGTGCCTTTACATCCAGGGCTCGGGAGAGCCGATGCTCCCCAGCCACTGGATCTCCCAATTGAAGTCCACGCCGCCTCCCCGCCAGTCCGGCAGGCTCTCCCGAGCATCGATCACCACGCCCTGGCTCGCAAGCCGCGCGGCGAGCGCCTCGATCGGCCCATGGTCGCTCGCCACCGCAGCCGGTGCTTGCGGCGCCAGCGGCAGCAGGCTTCCGTCAGGCCGATAGAAACGCGCTTCGCCGTTTGGCTTCAGCTCCATCGAGAACCCATCCTCATGCAGGACGCGATGGTGGAATCGGCACAGCAGCACGGTGTTTGTGAGGTCGGTTGTGCCGCCGTCGGCCCAGTGCTGCACATGGTGGGCATCGCACAGCCTGGCGCCGCAACCCGGGAAGCGGCAACCGCGGTCGCGGTGCTCCAAAGCCCGCCGCAACCCCGGCGAGATCGTCCGCGTCCGGCGTCCGGCGGCCACGGTGCGTCCATCCGCCGCGTGCCACAGGACCACCCGCGCCGCATCGCAGGCGAGGCGGCGGGACGTTTCCGCGGAAACGTGCGTCCCATCGGCGAGGAACGAGGAGCCGCTGTCGCTGCCGGCCGGCAGCGCTTCGGCATCGACGTGCACGACCACCTGGTAGCGGTCGCCGCGCGTTCCTGGATCGAGTCCCGCGGCAAGGGCGCTCTCCGCAATCAGGACCAGGGCGTCAGCGCGCTTCTGCTCGAAGGTCACTTCCCCTGCCGCAGAATCAGGACCATGCGATGCCAACGTACCTTCCGCCGTACCCCGCGGGCCATGAAGCTTTTCGACACCGGCATCGATGGCGCACAAGAGAGCGGCCGCGGCTTCGGGCGAAAGCCGCGCTTTGACCACGATCATGCCATCCTCGTCACTATAGGTACGCAGGTACCGAGCCGCATGTTGGCGCTGCGCCAGCTCACACTGAACGAGACGGTCCACGCGCCGCATGCCCCGAACCAGCGTCTCGACATGAGCCGCCGTGCCGGCACGGGCAAAATCGAGCAGCTCCTGCTCGTTGGCCGGAGTGGCGATGCGGGTGAGCGCGCGCACCTTCGAGTAGGAGATCGCGCCGCGGCGCAGGGACTCCGCAAGCAGAGGCAGCTCGCCGAGCGCCCGTGCCACGCGAACCTTCTCGCGTGCCGCCCCCAGGTCGAGCCCCACCCGCCACACGAGCCAGTGCGCGCAGGAGCGGAAGCCCGAGCTCCAGCCTCCGCCCTGATCGAACTCGCGCAGCATGACCAGCAGCTCGTACGTGGCCGCCGAGATCTGCGCCGCCAGCAGCGCGATCCGCTCCCCCAGCTCGTTCAGCGCCCCGGACACCTCGCTCGACGGCACAGCAGGCGCCCCCGCAGCGTCGCCGCTGTTCCTCGCCTTCGGGGCCTGAGGCAGCCGGAGGCAACTCCGGCCATCGGCCGCCTGGCCACCCGCCGCCAGCGGCGAGGAACCGGGTCGTCCACAACCATTCTCTCCCTCATCGCAGCGCTCGCTGATCGCCATGACCCCTCCTCCTGAGCTGATTGTAAACCCATGATTTTCAAGCTCATTGGCGGCTCGAGGCGAGGCGATCGAGGGGAGCCGCAGGGCCGCAGGAGGCCCATCGCGAGATCGGCGCTCCCACCGCTCGCCAGGCGCCTTCTCGCCACCCTTCAGGAGAGACCAGAGATCAGCACGAGGATGCCCCGAAAAAGGCTGTCAAGCCCTCCTCCGTCCGCGACGTGGAACTTCTCACGGATCGAAAAGGTCGAACCGATCGGATCACCGGACCGATGGGAGGTGCTCGACGCGGGACTCGCCACCGCTCCCCACAATACGCAGCTATTGTTGGAGCTTCACGGTCAACGTGGCGGATTTCGTCGTCTTGTCGGTGTATTTGGCGGTACAGGCCACGATTACCGTGTCATTGACAGGAATTCTTTGAGAAGTGGTTGTGCCTTGGCTGGTGAGAGCCGGGCAAACGAGATTATTCGCCAAGGTTCCTGCGAGGAACAAGGCATGCGACACCGGCCCCGGCGGAGCGTTGACGGTACTGGGTTTGGGCAGGTTGGTGATCTTGCCCGAGCTGGCTATGAGATTGAAGAGGCAGTTGTCCTCTGGTTCTCCGAAGCTGAGCGTGAGCTCCGAGACGCCAACGGAAGTGGAAGAGGTGGAAGTAGTTGCGCCGCACTGGAGGTTGATCGAGTCCTGCTCACCAAACGCGGCACCGCCGAGCGTCGTGGTGCTCATCACAGTGGTGCTGACGAAATTGGTGTTCTGGCCCTGCGTGTGGGCAAACCTCAGGGTCACCGCCGGTCCACTTGCGCAACCCGAGGCGAGGGCAGCTGTTGCGGCCAATACCCAGATCAGTACGAGAGTTCTGGATCTCATGACATTATCCCCCTTCGGCCTTTTCAGGGATGGGCGTCGCAACGTTCCAGAAAGTTACACCAGCCACTTCCCTCCGGTCCGCCGACGAGCTCGCCGGTCCAGGGGACGCGCTGCGGCGGCAGAGCAGGGACGGGAAGGAGCAGACCTCCTCGGCGCATCCCGAAAATTCAGCGCCGGAGTGGGATGCGGCGGCGAAGCTCCCCGGGCCGGCGAAGGCTTCGATCAGCCCCCGTGCATCTGGCGAGGCTACAATGCCAGGGTGAGCAACCGCGGCGAGCGCATTCTGGTCGTTGACGACGAGGCTGGGATCCGGGCCACCCTTTCGGGCATCCTGGAGGACGAGGGGTATGCGGTGGCGGCGGTGGGGACGGCGGCCGAGGCGACGGCGCGGTTGCAGGCGGAGGCCTTCGACGCCGTGCTGCTCGATCTGTGGCTGCCGGACCGGGATGGGCTGGAGCTGCTCTCCGAGATGCGCGAGCAGCCGGTCATTGTGATCTCGGGGCACGGCAACGTGGAGGCGGCGGTGCGGGCGACACGGTTGGGCGCCTACGACTTCCTGGAGAAGCCGCTGTCGCTGTCGCGGGTGCTGCTCACGGTGCAGAACGCGTTGGAGCGCGGGCGGCTGGAGCGCGAGCTGCGCCAGCTCTCCGACCGCTTGGGCCGGGCCGAGCCGCTCCTGGGCGGCAGCCCGTCGATGGTCCGCCTGAAGGGCGAGATCGCGACCGCCGCCCCCTCCGACAGCAGGATACTGATCCTGGGCGAGAACGGCACCGGCAAGGAGCTGGTGGCGCGGCAGATCCACCGCCTGTCGGCGCGGCGCCAGGGGCCGTTCGTCGAGGTCAACTGCGCCGCCATCCCCGAGGACCTGATCGAGAGCGAGCTCTTCGGCCACGTGCGCGGCGCCTTCACCGGCGCGGTCGGCGACCGCCCCGGCCGCTTCGAGCAGGCCGACGGCGGCACGCTGTTCCTCGACGAGATCGCCGACATGTCGCTCAAGACCCAGGCGCGGGTGCTGCGGGTGCTCCAGGAGCAGCGCTTCGAGCGGGTGGGCGGCGCCACCACCATCCGCGTCGACGTGCGGGTGCTGGCCGCCACCAACAAGGACCTCGGCGAGGAGATCCGCCTCGGGCGCTTCCGCGAGGACCTCTACTTCCGCCTGGCGGTGATCCCGCTGCGGGTGCCGCCGCTGCGCGAGCGCGCCGAGGACGTGCCGGCGCTGGTGGCGCACTTCATCGCGCTGTTCGCCCACGAGCTCAAGCGCCGGCCGAAGGCGGTGGACCGCCAGGCCATGGCCCGGCTGCGCGAGTACACCTGGCCGGGCAACGTGCGCGAGCTGCGCAACCTGGTGGAGCGCATGATGATCATGGCCCCCGGCGATACCGTCGGCGCGGCCGACCTGACGCCGGCGATCCGCGGGACGGGAGCCGAGGCCAACGGCAACAGCCCCGCGACCGGCACCCGCGGCGCCTCCGTCGCCCCCGGCTCCGACGCCGCCGAGAACGCCGCCGCCGCGTCCGGTGGCGGCCCGCCGGGAGCCGACGGGGCGCCCAACGGGGCGGAGGATGGGGCGCGCGGCCCGTGGGACGCCGACTACCCCACGCTGCGCGACGCGCGCGCCGCCTTCGAGCGCCACTACATCGAGCGCAAGCTGGCGCAGCTCGACGGCAACGTCAGCCGCACCGCCCTCGCCCTGGGCCTCGAGCGCAGCAACCTGTACCGCAAGATGAGGGCCTACGGTGTCGAGGTCGAGCGCGGCAGCGGCGCCGCCGCCGCCGATGCCTCCGATGTCGCCGACGCCGCCGACCTGGAGAGGGAGGGCGGCGGCGAGGAGGACGACGACCTGGCCGCTCACGGCCCCAAGGACCCCGATGGCCGCCATGGCTCCGATGGCCCCGATGGCCCCGATGGCTCCCATGCCGCTGACGGTGCCCAGGGTTCCCAGGGCTCCCCTGTGTCCAATGGCGCCCACGGCCCTGACGGCGGCCATGGCGCTGATGGCGACCCTGGCTCCGACGGTGCCCATGCCTCCCGGGGATCTGAAGGCACCGGCGCCGCTGACGCCGCCGCCGACGCCGACGCCGACGGGGGTACCGACGCCACCGAGGGGGCGGCCGGCGGGAACGGCCGTACGGCCCACCTATAATCGGGGCATGACGACGACCACCAGCACGACCCCGCAGCAGCGCATCGAGGCCGACGTGAAGGCCGCCCTTCGAGCGGGCGACAAGGTCCGCCTCCAGACCCTCCGGCTGCTGCTGACCGACATCAAGAACGAGCGCATCCGCCGCGGCGCCGAGGTGGACGAGGCCGGCTTCGTCGCCCTGGTGCGCAAGGCGATCAAGCAGCGCGAGGACGCGGCGGGCCAGTACCGCACCGGCCAGCGGCCCGAGCTGGCGGCCAAGGAGGACGAGGAGGCGGCGATCCTCGCCTCGTACCTGCCGCCGGCGGTGAGCGAGGACGACATCCGTGCCGCCGTCGCGGCGCTCATCGCCGAGCGCGGCCTCTCCGGACCGGCGGCCATCGGCCCGGTGATGAAGGAGATGCTGGGCCGGTTCGGCACCAGCGCCGACGGCGCCACCATCAACCGCATCGCCCGCGAGCTGCTCGGCACGGCCGGTGGCGCGCGCTGAGGCGGGCGCCGGGCGCGGCGCG
>JASLEW010000828.1 GCA_030150965.1 Thermoanaerobaculia bacterium
CGGCGCCAGCGGCGGCATCGGCGCCGTGCGGGCGGCCGCCCCTGCCCGGCCGCCGCCTGCTGCCGGTCGATCCGCCGCGTGATCCTCGTTCGCCACGCCGTCCCCGCCCGCCGCGCCCCCCTCGGAGGCATCGATGCGGGCCAGCAGCCGGGCGAGCTGGACGGGGTGCGGCGACGGAGCGGTGACGTCCTCGGCGCGCAAGGCCGCCGCCAGCTCCCGGCAGCGCGCCAGCTCGGCGCGGCAGGCGCCGCAGCCGGCCAGGTGACGGTCGATCGGCTCGCGTTCGCCCGCGGCGAGCGTCTCGTTGGCATACCAGGGCAGGAGCAGCCATACCGCCTCGTGCCCGCCGCCGAGCTCCTCGCCGTCCGTGCCGGCGAAGATCGGCGGGCCCGGTGGAGTCGCCAGGTTCGGTGGGTTCGGCGGCGTCCCCGGCGTCGCCGGCGTCACCGGCGTCACCGGCGCCGCCAGCATCGCCGGCTCCCGCGGCGTGGAGCGGCTCCGGTCCTCGTGCTCATCCGACATGGCTGGACACCCCCATCTCCGGCAACAGATCCCGCAGCCGGCGTCGGGCATGGAACATCCGCGTCTTCACCGTGTTGACCGGACAGTCCATGATCTCCCCGATCTCCTGGTACGAAAGTCCGTAGAAATACGTCAGCTCGACCACCGTGCGCTGCTCGGCCGAAAGCTCCAGCAGCGCCCGTCCCAGGGTGGTGGCGATCTCGCGCCGCGCCATCAGGCTCTCCGGCTGCTCGGTCTCGACCGGCTCGGGCGGATCGCCCTCGCGCAGGTCGCCGGCCGATGCCGCCGGCCGCCTTTGGGACAGCGCCTTCATCGCCTTGTGGTAGGCGATGCCGAAGATCCAGGTCGAAGGCCGCGAGCGGCCGTCGAAGGTCGCCGCCTTCATCCAGATCACCAGCATCACGTCGTTGAGCACCTCCTCGACCATCTCGGCGCGGCGCGTCAGCTTGAAGAGGTACGAGAACAGCCGCCGGTAGTAGAGGGCATAGAGCGCCTCGAAGGCGCCCCGGTCCTTGAGCGCGACCTGGCGCAGCAGGGACAGATCGTCGTCGCGGCGCATGTCAACCAGTATGTACCGCCTCGACGCCGGGCGGTTCTGCGGCGCCGGCGGCGGATCGCCGCCGCGACCGCGGCGGCCACCGCCGGGCCGCGGCTCGCGGGCGGCGGCGAGAACCACCCGCCCTCCGGCCGGTACTTACCGGGCGACTTCGATGGCGCCGCTGGCGCCGGCTGGTGTGCCCCGCGAGCCGCAACGGCTCGAACCGCTCTGAGATCGAGGGCTATCGGTGCCTCGCACGCGAGGCGCTCCCGCCGGCAGGCGCACGCCCATTCATCAATGCAGGTGCGGACCAAGGATGGAGGTGCAGGATGTTGAGGAACCGGCGGTGGCTGTTCTCGGCGCTGGCATTCGGGCTGGTGGCGGCGGCATGCGGCGGCGGCGGCGGCGGTGGCTCGACGCCGACCGAGCCCGGCAACCCGACTCCCAAGACGGTGATGGTGACCATCTCCGACTTCCAGTTCACTCCCAAGGACGTGCAGATCAACGCCGGCGACACCGTGACCTGGACGCAGGGCAGCACCGATCCCATGCACACGGTGACGGCCTCCGACGGCTCGTTCGATTCCGGCATGATCTTCACCTCCCAGGGGAAGACCTTCTCCAAGACCTTCACCAACGGCGGCGTGACCGTCAACTACTTCTGCCGCACGCATTACACCCAGTACGGCATGGCGGGCTCGATCAAGGTGGGCTCGAACGCGCCGCCTCCCAACCCCGGCTATTGATGCGCCGCGGCCTGCTGCCGGACTGCCGGCCGATGCCTGGGCGTGGACGTGCAAACGGCCGCCCTGCCCCGCTCGCGGGGCGGGCCGCCGCGGTCCTCGCCGCCGTCGCGGCGCTTGCCGCCTGCGGCGGGCGCGTCCGGTCGCCCACCGAGCCGGCGGGGCTGCCGAGCGCGCCGGCGCTCAGCTTCTCGCAGATCCAGGGTGAGATCTTCACGCCGAGGTGCGCCAAGGCCGGCTGCCACGTGGCGTCGTCCGCCGCCGGCAGCCTGATCCTCTCGCCCGGGGTGAGCTATGCGCAGATCGTCGGCCGTCCGGCACCGGAGAACCCCCAGCTCGACCTGGTGAAGCCCGGCGCCCCGGAGGCGAGCTACCTGCTCAAGAAGGTGCGCGGCGATGCCGACATCTCGGGCAGCCGCATGCCCCTGGACGGACCGCCATACCTGACGCCGCAGCAGATCGCCGGCATCGAAGGCTGGATCCAGGCCGGCGCGCCGAACAACTGACGCCGACCCTCGCAGCGGAGGCCCCTGCCGTGTCACGTTTGCCGGGATCTCGCCGTGCCCGTCCTGTCCGCGCCGCCGCGCTCCTCGCGACGGCCACCTGGCTCGCCGCCCTGCCGGTCGTCCCCGCGCTCGCCCTGGGCGGGCCGTCCCTGCAGCCGCTCGGAAGCGGCATGGCGTCTCCGGCTCCTGCCGCCGCCCGGCCCGCCAACCCGCCGGCGCCGGCCGCGCCGGCCGCGCCGGTCACCTCCGCGGCTCCTCCTGATCCGGCCCCTTCCGGAGGCCAGGCGGCTCCGCCCGCGCCGGCCCCTCCCGGCGGCCAGGAGCCCTCACCTGCCCCGCCCGCTCGGACCGCTCCGGCGGCCCCGGCTCAGACCGCTCCGGCTGCGCCGGCGAGCAGCGAGTACCTGGCGCCGGCGAGCGTCCCGAAGGCGCTGCGCGATCCGGTGGGCGAGCGGCTGATCGACGTGGCGACGCCGTTCACCATCGGTCAGCGGTGGCTGGAGTTCTTCGTCACCCACCGCTTCATCCAGCCCTTCAACCAGGGGGGCACCGCGCACAACCTCTGGGGCCTCGACAGCGGCGCCGACGTGGGGCTCGGCTTCACCTACGGCGTCGTCGACCGGCTCGACCTGTCGGTCTACCGCTCCTCGTTCCAGGAGGACTTCGAGCTGGCGGCCAAGCTGCAGGTGCTGCAGCAGGCGCCGGGCATGCCGCTATCGCTCGGGGTGCGCGCCGGCGCCGACATGCTCGGCCGTGCCGGGGTCGAGGACCCGCACCGCCCCTTCGCCCAGCTGCTCCTGGGCCGCCGCCTGGCCCCCGGATGGAACGTCTTCGTGTCGCCGTCCTGGGTGCACGCCACGCCGCTGCTGCGCAACGCCTGGAACACCCCGGTCGGGGTGACCGCGCCGCTGCTCGGCGGCTGGCTGCTGGAGGGAGAGGCGATCCCCCCCAATCACGCCCTGCACGCGATCACCGGGGCCAGCCACTTCGCCTGGCACGCGGCGTTCACCAAGCCGATCGGTTGGCACCGCTTTCAGATCCTCCTCGGCAACTCGCGCGCCACCACGGTGGACCAGATCCTGGGCGGCGACTTCGCCGGCGGCTTCACCACCCACGACCTGCGCCTCGGCTTCAACCTGGTGCGCTACTTCAAGCTGTAGCCCCGGCCTGTCCGGGGGCCCCGGTCCCCCGGGCAGGCGCCGCCAACCTCGCACGCCCCAGGCGTCTTGGTGTGCCCGGTGTCCCGCTCGGTTTCATGCGCAGAGCATTCCCTTGCGACCACGATGCGACTTGACCGAGCGGCCACCGGGAGGGACGGCTTGCGTCTATATTGGTGGGTATGAGCCTCGGGCCGCCCCTTCTCTCGACCCTGTCCCGTGCCGCTGGGGCCCGGCATCTCGGCGGACGGCTGAAGCTGCCCACGCTGCCCAGGCTCGGGCCCTTCCGGCGCCGGGACTACGAAGCCCTGCCGGACGCTCCGCGCCGCGAGCTGATCTGCGGGAGATTCCGCCTGAGCCCGAGCCCCACCCTCCTGCATCAGTTCGTGGTGCTGCAGCTCACCGGGCACCTCGACCGCATCGCGCGGCGTCACGGCGGCGCGGCCCTGGCGGCGCCCTTCGACGTGCCGCTGGCGGTGCACTCGGTGGTGCAGCCGGACGTGGTCTATCTGCGCCGCGAGGCCATGGACCGGATCGCGGGCGGCGGCGAGCCGGTGCCGGACCTGGTCGTCGAGGTGCTCTCGCCCGGCACGGCGCGCCGGGACCGGGGAGTGAAGCAGGCGCTCTATGCGATCCATGGGATCGCGGAGTACTGGGTGGTGGATGCCGCCGACCGGTCGATCGACTTCCTGGTGAACCGGGAGGGCCGCTTCGCCACCGTGCCGTGGAAGCGAGGGAAGGGGCAAGGGGAGCGCCGGAGGTACCGCTCGCCGGTGCTGCACGAGGTGTTCCTGGACCTCGCCGCCCTCTGGGCGCGCGTCGAGGCGCGCATCCCCTGGGCCGCGGTCTAGCTTTGACCTGGCCTCGATCCAGCCTGCCCTAGCAGGCTGCTGAAAAATCCCGCACGCCGCGCTGCGCCCTGCGGGTTGCGGCGGCGCGGGGCCGTCTGCGGCGTTGCCGCTCCTCGACGATGTCCCAGCATCGCCCGCGTCGCGGCGCCTGGCATCCGGCCCCGCGGCGCACGGCCTTTTTCAGCAGCCTGCTAGGGCTTGCGGCGGTTGCGCCAGCGCCGGGCGGCGAGGCCGCCGACCAGGAGCGCGGCGCCGAGGCTGCCGGCGAGGGCGATGCGGCGGGAGCGGGTGACGGCGCGGCGGGTCTCCAGCGCCTCGCCGTCGGTGGGTGCCAGCGGGTCGTGCGGCGGCGGCCCCACCAGCCAGCCGGAGAGCCGGGAGAGCGCCGGGCGGTGGTCGGCCACCCAGCGGTAGGCCCATTCGCAGACCGGGCGGGCGCCCGGCACCTGATGGTAGAGCGAGAGCAGGCGCCGGTAACGGGCGCGCCGGCGGCGGCTGGGGGCGAGGGCCAGCGCCTGGAAGACCGCCTCGGCGCCCTCGTGCACCTCGCCGCTCGGCAGGATCAGCTGGACCGCGTGGCGGAAGCGTGAGCGCGGCACGGCCGGGTAGCGCGCCGCGGCGGTCTGAAAAGGCTCGAAATCGACCGTCTCGCCCAGCGTGCGGTGCCACCGCGCGACCCAGGTGCGGCAGAACCCGCAGTCGGCGTCGAACACCAGCAGCGGGAACTCAGGCGGATCCGGCACTCGCATCGGGACGGATGACAATCTTGAACGCCTCCTTGCGCATCATACTGCACAGCGCCTCCTCGATCTCGCGCAGCGGGCGCTCGGCCGACAGCAGCAGGGCCGGCGCCGCCAGGCCGCCGGCCAGCAGCGCGAGCGCCGCCGCGAAGGTGGCGGGGCGGTGGTGGTAGGCGCTCTTGACCGTCTGCTCGGTGTAGTGGAGGCGGTGGGTGTCGAGCGGCACCGAGGTGCCGGGCGGACAGCCGCCGAAGAGCAGCACCGAGCCGCCGGGCCGGGCCGAGGCGAGCGCGTCCCACCAGGCCGCGGGCGACCCGGTCGCCTCGATCGCCAGGTCGAAGCCGTCGCCGCCGAGCGCCCGGCCGCGGACCCGCTCGGCCTCGCCGCCCTCGCGCGAGACGGCGACCAGCGCCGCCGCGCCGAGCTGCCGCGCCGCCGCCAAGCGCCCCGGATTGGGGTCGGCGGCGACGACGCGGTGGCCGCGGGCCGCCAACACCTCGACGAACAGCAGGCCGATCGGTCCGGCGCCGTAGACCGCCACCTCGCCCGCCGCCTCGGGGCGGCAGGTCTCCAGCCCGTGCAGCACGCAGGCGAGCGGCTCGGCGAGCGCGGCGACCGGCAGCGGCAGCCCGGGCGGGCAGCGGTGCACGCTCACCGCGGCGAAGCGCGCCGGCACCAGGAGGTACTCGGCGAAGGCGCCGTTCAGGTACTCGAGCGCCGGGCAGAGGTTCTCGCGCCCGCGGGTGCAGCGGTCGCAGCGCCCGCAGGGGGCGGAGTTGGCGACCACCACCCGCTCGCCCGCCGCGAAGCCCGGCACGCTCCCGGGGAGCGGCGGCCCCACCGCCGCCACCGTGCCGGCCATCTCGTGGCCGAACGGGCCCGGCACCCGCAGCATGCGCGGATGGCCGCCGCGCCGGTAGACCTTGACGTCGGTGCCGCAGGTGGCGGCGGCGCCGAGGCGCACCAGGAGCTCGCCGGGGCCGGGCCGCGGCACCGGCACCTCGCGCAGCTCCAGGCGCTCCGGGCCGACCAGCCAGGCGGCGAGCTGAGTGCGCGGCAGGCTCAGGCGCCGCCTCCGGCCGTGCGGGCGGCGCCGGCCGCGCCGGCTTCGCTGGCTTCCTTGGCTCCGCTTGCTTCGTTGCCGCCGCTAGCGCCCCTGGCTTCGCTGACTTCCTTGGCGCCCCTCGCTTCGCTGGCTCCGCCGGCGCCGCTGGCTGTGTTGGCTCCGTTGCCGCCGTTGCCGCCGCCGGCGCCGCCGGCCCCGAGATCCGCGCCGCCGCTCCCCGGCAGCAGCAGGATCTTGAGCGCGGCGCGGTCCGCCGCCAGCGCCACCGCTTCGTCCGCCCGCTCCAGGGGCAGCCGGTGGGTGACCAGGGGGCGGGGATCGACCCGGCCAGAGGCCAGCAGGCGCCAGGCGGCGCGCTGCTCGGCGCGGGCGCTCGAATAGGTGGCGATGAGCCGCCGCTCGGCCTTGAAGAAGGCGTTGAGCGGGAAGCCCGCCGGCTCCCCGTCCGCCGCGGCGCCCAGGGGCGCATGGGCGAAGAGCACCACGGTGCCGCCGGGCCGGCCGAGGGCCAGCGCCTGGGCCAGGGCCCGGGCGCCGCCCACCGTGTCGAACACCACGTCGGCGCCGCGGCCCGCCGTCCGCGCCAGCACCTCGCCGC
>JASLEW010000831.1 GCA_030150965.1 Thermoanaerobaculia bacterium
GGCGAGCGGCGCCCTGGCGGCGGGACCCGGAGGAGGCGGAATCTTCCATAGCACGCCGCGGCCGGCAACGACGGCCGGAAGCGGCGGCCTGCCGGTGCGGGGAACGATCGCGCCTGGAATATAGCTACAAGAGAAAGTGAGAATGCGGCAACGATCAACGATCTGGCGTCACGCTTCGGCGGCGATGCGTCAACCGGAAAGCGGCTCCAGGGCGCGCTCCACCCGGCCGCGCAGCTCCGCCAGCCGCGCCACCGGCTCGTTGCTGAACACCAGGCGCAGGAAGGCATCGCCGTTGACCTCTCCCCAGTCCCGCATCGGCGTCGCCGCGATCCGCCCGCGCTCGAGCAGCGCCCGCGACGCGGCGAACGAATCGAGGCCGAGCGCGGCCACGTTCCAGAGCAGCGACCAGCCGCCCGCCGCCGGCACCACGGCGTAGCCGCGCAGCTGCTCGACGACCGTGTCGCGGCGGCGCTGCCACTCGGCGACGGCGGCGGCCTGCTCCGCCGCGGGAGAGGCGAGCGCGGCGAGCGCGCCTGCCTGGGAGATCCCGGGCGGCGTCACGACGTTGTAGATGTGCACCCGGGCGATGTCGTCGATGACCGCCCGCGGCCCCGCCGCCCAGCCGATGCGCCAGCCGATCATCCGATACTCCTTGGAGACCGAGCCGATGGTGATGGTGCGCCCGGCCATCCCGGGCAGCGCCGCCGGATGGATGAGCGGCCGGCCATCGAAGAGGATGCTCTCCATGGCGGCGTTGTAGAGCAGCCACGAGGACGTCGCGGCGCAGATCTCGGCGATCAGCTCCCATTCCTGGAGCTGGAGCACGGCGCCCGAGGGCATCGAGGGGTTCATGATGAAGAGCGCCCGGGTGCGCGGGCCCGCCGCCGCGCGCAGCGCCGCCGTGTCCAGGCGCCACTCGCCGCCCGCGGCGGTGAACGGCACCAGCCGCGGCACGGCGCCGGCCAGGCGCACGCGGTAGATCATGCCGGCATAGGTCGGATCGGTCAGGATCACCTCGTCGCCGGGATCGGTCACCGCGAGGAGGGCGTCGAGCATCCCCTCGGTGCCGCCGGCGGTGATCACCACCTCCTCGGCCGCATACGGCTGGCCGGTCTGGCGGCTGAGGCGCTCCGCCACGGCGGCGCGCAGCGGCCCGTCGCCGGTGAACGGCAGGTAGCTGTTCGCCGCCCGGCCGCCGAGCGCCTCGCGGGTCGCGGCCACCGCCGCCGCCGGCGGCGGCAGGTCGGTGTCGAGGTTCTCCAGGCGCAGCACCGCCGGGTCGTCGCCCGCCTCGCGCGCCACGCGATCGATGGAGAACCCCGGGATGCCCGCCAGCCGCCTGACGGCCGTCACGGAACCAGCTCGCCCCGCAGCACGGTCACCGCCTGGCCGCCGAGGCGGACGCGGTCGCCGGCGATCTCGATCCGCACCACGCCGCCGCGGCGGGAGGCCTGGTAGCCGAGCAGCGAGCTCTTGCCCAGGCGCTCGCTCCAGTAGGGTCCGAGGCAGCAGTGGGCCGAGCCGGTCACCGGATCCTCGTCGATGCCCGAGGCCGGGGCGAAGAAGCGCGACACCATGTCGAAGCCGGGCGTCGCCGCGCGGGCGGTGACCTGGATGCCGCGGTAGGGCAGGAGCTTGAGGCGCCGCAGGTCGGGATCGAGGGTGCGCACCAGGGTCTCGTCCGCCAGCTCGGCCACCAGGTCGAAGCGGTTGGCGCCCACCCACAGCGGCGGCGTCGCGGGGATGCCGAGCTGCGCCGCCAGGTCGGCCGGCGGCTCGGCCATCGCCTGCGCCGGCTCGGCCGGGAAGTCCAGCTCGATCCACTCCCCGTCGCGCGCCGCGCCCAGCACGCCCGACAGCGTGTGGAAGCGGATCGCCGCGCCGGCCGCCACCGCCCCGGTCTCCCACAGCACGTGCGCCGCGGCCAGCGTGGCATGGCCGCACAGCTCGATCTCCACCGCCGGGGTGAACCAGCGCAGGTCGTACTCGCCGTCGTCGCGCCGCACCACGAACGAGGTCTCCGCCACGTTCATCTCGGCGGCGACCGCCTGCATCCAGGCCGCCCCCGGAAACGCCGCCAGCGGGCAGACCCCCGCGGGATTGCCGGCGAACGGCCGGTCGGTGAAAGCATCCACCTGGTAGATGGCTAGTCCCATGGCTCCTCCCGAGGCGGAAGCATAGCCCAGCCATCGCGGCCCGCGGCATCCGGCCCGCAGCATACCGGCCCGCCGCTCCGGCCGCCCGGCCGGGCGGTCCGGCGGCCTCTCCTGGCTAGAACCGCGAGGCGGCGCCGAGCAGGTACTTCAGGTTGTCGTCCTTCCAGCGGATGCCGGCGCCGACGAACAGCGCGCCGTGCTCCAGCGGGTCGTCGTAGCCCCCCACCAGGTAGAGGTTGGGATGGAACTGCCAGCGGGTCTCCAGCCGCAGGTGGGCCCGCTGGTGGTCGGGGCGGCTGAAGTCGAAGGCCTCGAAGGAGAGCCACAGCGGCTGGTGGAACTGGAACGGATACTCGATCTGCATGCCGCCCTTGTTCTCGATCAGCCCGCCCCAGAAGCGCAGGTCGTTGGCGGTGTGGAAGCCGAGCAGGGCGTTGAACGTCGTGTTGTCCTGGGTCACCAGGTCGTTGATCGTGCTGACGTACTGGTGGCCGCTCGGATCGGTGTAGGTGACCTGATCGATGCGCGTGCGGTAGGTGCCGTTGGGGGTGACCGCGACGCCGACCTTGTACAGCCGCTGGCTGTCCTGCGGATCGATCAGGATGTTGAACATCGAGTGCGAGCTGGAGAACGTGTCCTGCTGGCGGCCCAGCAGGTAGCCCTGCAGATCGAGATCCATCTTGAAGCGCTGGATGGCGCCGATCGTGCCGCTCAGGCTCTCGACCCCCGACTTGATGCTGTCGAGGGTGGAGACGGCGCTGTTGTAGGCCTCGTCGCTGTTGACCAGCTTGCCCACCGTGCCCTTGCCGCTGGCGATCTCGCCGGTGATCTTGTTGAGGTTGTCCACCGAGGTCTGGAGGTGGGTGGTGATCTCGTTGATGTTGCCCATGCTCGCCTGGAGGTTGCCGCGGTTCTCGGCGATCACCGCGGCGATCTGATCGAGCGCGCGCTGCGTCTGGGCGGAGATCAGCGGCAGCTCGCGGGCGAGGGTGGCGCCCACGACGTCGAAGTTGTGCACCGTCGAGGCGACGTTGGCGCGGTTCTCCGCCACCAGCGCGCGGATCTCGGCGCTGGTCAGCTGCAGGTCCTTCACCAGGTCGTTGATGTTGCCGCCGAGGTTGCCGCCGCCGAACGAGCCGGTCACCTTCTCGATCGACGTGCCGATGCTGTCGAGCTTGGCCATCGCCTGGTCGAAGCTGATCGGCGAGGTGCCGGCGAGCACCGCGCCAGGCGGCAGCGGCGGCGCGTTGGGCGGCCCGGGCACGATCTCCACGTACTTGTCGCCGAGCAGGCCGAGGTCGGCGATGCGCGCCGAGGCGCCCTGGGTGAGCGCCACCGGCTGCTCCAGGAGCAGGTGCACGCGGGCGCTGCGGCCGTCGCCGGAGAGGCCGATGCCGTCCACCCGGCCGATGCGCACGCCGGCCATGCGCACCGCCGACTTGTCGTCGAGCCCGGCCACCGAGCCGAACACCGCGTCGAGCGTGCGGCCGCCCTTGTGGAACGGGTTGATGTCCTCGATCTTCCAGATGAGGACGCCCAGCATCACCAGGCAGACCGTGGCGAACAGCCCGACCCTGATCACCTGCTGCATAAGCTCTCCAGCACCGCCGCCCCGCCCGGCCGCGCGGCGCCGGAGCGGGGTGCGGCAGCGCACCCGAGGTTAACGGCAATCAATGGCGGCGCTCCCCGCCCGGCTCGCCGTGGCCCCCGCCCTCGGTGAGCGGGCCCTCCGCCTCGCCGCGGATGAACTGCTGGACGCGGGCGTCGGACAGCCGCTTGAACTCCTCCGGCGGCGCGTCGGCGATGATCTTCCCACGGTCGATCATGGCGATGCGGTCGGCGACGCGGAAGGCCACCTGCATGTCGTGGGTGATGGTCACCATGGTGCGCTGGAGCCGGTCTCCCAGGTCGCCGATCACCTCGCCGATCTGTGCCGTGGTCACCGGATCGAGGCCGGTCGTCGGCTCGTCGAACAGCAGGATCTCCGGCTCGTGCGCGATGGCGCGGGCGAAGCCGACGCGGCGCCGCATGCCGCCCGACAGCTCGGAGATCGACTTCGGCCCGATCCCCTCGAGCCGCACCAGCTCCAGGCACTCCTCCACCCGGCCGCGGATCTCGCCGGCGGACTTCTTCGACAGCCGGCGCAACGGAAAGGCCACGTTGTCGAAGACGTTCATCGAGTCGAACAGGGCGCCCTCCTGGAAGGCCATGCCGAAGCGGCGCCGGAACTCGGTGATCGCGCGGTTGCCCAGCCCGGCGATGGCCACGCCGTCCACCTCGACGCTGCCGGCGTCGGGCCTCATCAGCCCGATGATGTGCTTGAGCGTCACGCTCTTGCCGGTGCCCGAGGCGCCGATGACGACCATCGACTCGCCGGCCGCGATGTCCAGGCTCAGGCCGTCGAGCACGCGCTTGGGGCCGAACGACTTGACCAGGCCGCGCAGCCGGATCTTGGCGTCGCCGGCGGCGGCGGCGCCCGGCGGGGCACCGCTGCCTCCCTCGCGAGGCGTCGCCCTCCCGCCGGCCCGGCCGGCGCCGAAGCGGGTGTCGGAGGCGGGGTCTGCGGCAGGAGGCATCAGAACAGCAGCTTGGTGAGGAAGAAGTCGGCGATCAGGATGGCGACGCTGGCGAGCACCACCGCCGCCGTGGTCGAGCGCCCCACCCCTTCGGCGCCGCCGGTGGTGTGGAAGCCCTGCTGACAGCCGATGACCGCGAGCAGGAAGCCGAAGACCGCCGCCTTGATGAGCCCGGAGGTCATGTCGGAGAGCTGGGTGAACTGGAAGGAGGTGTTGAGGTAGCTCACCGGATTGGCCGCCATCAGCACGACCGACACCAGGTAGCCGCCGAAGATGCCGACGCCGTCGGCCAGCACCACCAGCAGCGGCATGGTCAGGGTGGCCGCCCAGACCCGCGGCACCACCAGGTAGTGCACCGGGTCGGTCGCCATCACCTCCAGCGCGTCGATCTGCTCGGTGACCCGCATGGTGCCGAGCGCCGCCCCCATCGCCGAGCCGGCGCGCCCGGCGACGATCAGGCTGGAGAGCACGGGCGACAGCTCGCGCACCATCGACAGCGCCACCAGCGACCCGACGTAGCTCTCGGCGTTGAAGCGCTTGAGGACGGTGAAGGTCTGGAGGGCCAGGACCATGCCGGTGAAGAGCGCGGTCAGCAGCACCACCGGCGTCGACGACACCCCCACGGTGACCATCTGGCGCAGCAGCTCGGCCACGTCGTAGGGGCGGCGCGGCGTCCAGGCGAAGACCTGGCCGACCATCTGCACGAAGCGGCCCATCTGCAGCAGGAAGCGCTCGATCGGCGCGGGGAAGACCCACGATCTGCCCAGCTCCTTCCGGTCCGCCATCGCCACCTGCGCTTCCACCGCGACCGCCTCCCGTGCCTGACTGCGCCCCGGCTTCCGGGGAAGAATACTTCACCTGAGAACGAAGGCAAGGCCCATCTCGCCGCCGGCGGACACCTCAGAACGGCGCCGCTGGCGCGCCGCCGTGGCGGTCGAGGTTGCGGAAGCTGGTGGTGTCGCCCAGGAACACCAGCTCGATGGTCCCGGTCTCGCCGTTGCGGTGCTTGGCGATGATCAGCTCGGCCAGGCCCTTGTTCTCGTCGGTCGGGTTGTAGACCTCGTCGCGGTAGATGAACGCCACCAGGTCGGCGTCCTGCTCGATCGAGCCGCTCTCGCGCAGGTCGGCGAGCTGCGGCCGGTGGTCGCTGCCGCGGCGCTCCGGCTGGCGCGACAGCTGCGACAGGGCGATCACCGGCAGGTCCAGCTCCTTGGCCAGCTGCTTGAGGCCGCGGCTGATGGCGGCGATCTCCAGGTTGCGGTTCTCGTACTTGCCGCCGGCCTGCATCAGCTGGAGGTAGTCGAGGACGAGGAGGGCCAGGCCCTTCTCGGCCTTGAGGCGGCGCGCCTTCGAGGCCACCTCCAGCATCGACGGGTTGGCCGAGTCGTCGATGAACAGCGGCGACTCGCTGTTGGCGCGCACCGTCTGGATGATGCGCGTCCACTCCTTCTGCGACACCCGCCCGGCGCGCAGCCGGCTGAAGGAGATGTCGGCCTCCGAGCAGAGGATGCGCAGCGCCAGCTCCTGCTGCCCCATCTCCAGCGAGAAGATGCCGACGGTGCGGCGCTCGCGGATCGCCACGTGCTGGGCGACGTTGAGGGCGAAGCTGGTCTTGCCCATGCCGGGGCGGCCGGCGACGATGATGAGGTTGCCGCGGTTGAGGCCGTGGCTGATGCGGTCGAGGTCGATGAAGCCGGTGGGGACGCCGGTGAGCAGGCTGCCGGGGCGCTCCTCCAGCTCCTCCAGGGTCTGATGGAAGACGTTGGCGAGCGGCACGAAGCCGCGCTGCACCGCCTCCTCGCCGAGGCCCAGCACCGCCTGCTCGGCGCGCCCCAGCGCCTCGCGCGCGTCGACGCCGCCGTCCAGGCAGTCGCGGATGATCTGGCCCGACGCCTGGATGAGGCGGCGGCGGACCGAGCGCTCTTTAACGATCTCTACATAGGCGTCCATCCGCCCGATGTCGGGCAGGTCGAGGTCGAGGCCCGCCAGGTAGGCCAGTCCCCCCACCTCGTCGAAGCGCCCCTGCTGCTCGAGCTTCGCCTGCAGGGTGCGCAGGTCGATCCCCACCCGCGCGTCCTGGAGGTCGAGCATCGCCAGGTAGAGCACGCGGTGGCGCTCCAGGTAGAAGTCGTCGGCCCGCAGCCGCCCCGAGATCGCCGGCAGCACCGCCGGGTCGAGCAGGATGCCGCCCAGGACGGCGCGCTCCGACTCCTCGCTGTGGGGGAGCGTCTTCTGCTGCGGCAGGGTGTCGATCATGCCGCCGCGCCCGGCCCGTGGGCCCTTCGCTCTCGGATGTGCCAGGACATGCCGCCGGCCATCTTATGCTGGCCGCCGGGCGTCCCGCAGCCGCCGGCTGCCGGGTGGCGGCTCGGAGCCTCTGCCGGCCGTCGCGCCGAGGGCACCGAGACCGCCCGCCGCGGTGCCGGGCGCCGGCCCGGTGCCCCCGGGCCGCTACTCCGCCGGCGGGGCCGGGGCTGGCGGGACCGGATCGTTGTGCACCTGGACGCGGGAGCGCGGCAGCTCGCGCTCGATGGCGCGGCGGACGCGGGCGCCGCGGGCGTGGGCCTCCTCGAAGCTGACGTCGGCGGGGATCTCCAGGTGCAGCTCGACCAGCCGCCGGCTGCCGCTGCGCCGGGTGCGCAGGCCGTGCAGGCCCACCACCTCGGGGGCGAAGCCGGCGACCACGGCGGCGATGCGGCGCAGCTCGGGCTCGGGCAGGCCGCGGTCGGAGAGGTCGCCCACCGCCTCGGCGACCAGCCGGCCGCCGGCGCGCAGCACCACCGCCGACACCGCCAGGGCGAGCAGCGGGTCGGCGGCGGGCCAGGCGGCCCAGCGCACCACCAGGAGGGCGGCGAAGGCGCCGGCGTTGATCCACAGGTCGGCGCGGTAGTGGATGCTGTCGGCGCGCAGCGCCGGGCTGTCGAGGCTGGCCGCGGCCCGCCCCAGGTGGCGGCCGACCAGCCAGCTCGCCGCCATGGCGGCGGCGAGGACGGCGAGGCCGAGGCCGATGGCGCTCGGGGCGCGCGGCGCCCGCAGGCGCTGGACGCCGGTGGCGATCAGCGAGCCGGCGGCGGCGAGCAGCAGCAGCCCCTGGCCGAGGACGGCCAGGCTCTCGAAGCGCCCGTGGCCGTAGGCGTGGTCGGCGTCCGGCGGCTCGGCGCTGCGGCGCAGGACGAAGAAGCTGGCCGCCGACCACGCCTACGGCCACGGGCGCTTCGAGAGCCTGGCCGTCCTCGGCCAGGGGCTGCTGCTGCTCGCCGCCGCCGGCTCGCTGATCGCCACCGGCGTCCAGCGCC
>JASLEW010000005.1 GCA_030150965.1 Thermoanaerobaculia bacterium
CCGGTAACGCATCAAATTTCCTGCGAATGTGATTACAGCGACTGCTACACCACCTGTGACTGAGAGGGGCTGCCCATGAGAAGAGCACTGCGGATTCTGATCGGCTTGGCCTTGCTGCCAAGCCTCCTACCTGCTCATGCCGCTGGAACCGAGTTGAACCTTTCCTGCGTCACGAAAGACCTTCCGGCAGGAGCCAAGGTGTGGATGCAGGTAGAACCGGAGCACTACCAAGCTCCCGCGCCGACCCCGGTGTCCCTTGGAGAAGTATCCAACACTGCGGAGCCAGCGAGAGGAGAGTCGATCTGGCAGTTCGAAGTCCCTGCCGATGGGGCAGCTCCTCCAACAATGCACAGGTTCACCTTCCCTACCGATCTCCAGCCGACGAGTGCCAACAGTGTCACGTCGATCCGTCTCAAGGTCAGCTTCAAGGTCGATGCACCGGGACGGCAGGGTGCTTATGGCGAGGTGATCCAGGCGAACCTTGGCATGCCAGTCCTGGCCAACAATGTGCCTCTCTCACGCTGCCTGCGGCTGCGCGAGGACAAGAACAAGCTGATCCTCGAATCGGCGCCCGATTGTAGCGATGCCTCCTTCGTGAGTCTCGGTCACAGCGGTCGGATCGTGGTGCGACAACCGAGGCAATAGCCGACTAGCCAACCCTTGTCCCCATGCGCAAAGGACCGTCTCGGCAAGCCTCGGCGGTAGCTCCCTAGCGCCCCAAGCCCAGGTCCATCGCCCGCTGGACGGCGCGGATCGCGTGCACCGGCAGCCGGACCGGCGACGGCAGGGCGGCGAGCTCCAGGCGCGCCGCCCGGGTGCCCACCTCGCGCACCACCGCCTCCGGCGCCTTCTCCCGACCCTTGGAGGGCGTGCTGGACACGCTGCAGCTTGGCGCCGGACAGCGGCAACCTGCTGCAGCTCGGAGCGCATCGCCGGCAGGCGGGCGGCGCCGCCCAACCGCTCGGCCGCCGGGCTGGTCTCGGCGATGGCTTGCAGCAGGTCGGCCGGTGCTGTTCGAGCAGGCCGCGGAAGCCGCCGGGGCCGATCGGCTTGAGCTGGTCGGGATGGTGAAGCGCTCTATGGAAGGCGCTCGGTTCAAAATCGTCACGGGTGAGGCTTTCCTGAGGGCGAGGTCCCCAGTCAGCCGCGCTGCCGCTCAAGCGCGGAGACTCGTACCTCAAGACCCGAGAGGTTGTCGACTTTCTCGTCCAGGCGCCGAATATCAGCGCTGTTTTGTTCGACCTTGTCCGTCAGGCTGCGGACGTCCCTCTGAAGGGTGCGGACGTCTCCCTGGAGGGTGCGGACATCCCCCTCAAGGTTGCGGACGTCCCCTTGGAGGGTGCGGACATCCCCCTCAAGGTTGCGGACATCCCCCTGGAGGGTGCGGACATCCTCCTCAAGGTTGCGGACATCCCCCTGGAGGGTGCGGACGTCCCCCTGCAGGGTGCGGACATCCCCCTGGAGCGCCTGGATGTCGGTGCCGTTCTGGCGAACCGCTGCGGTGAGGGTTTGAAGATGAGCGTCCGTTCTCTCCTGCCGCTCGGCAATCTCGCGCTTCAACTCGTCGCGGGTGCTCTGGACGGCCTCGATCGTGGCGCGGTTCTGGGCGAGGATCCCCTCGAGGATGACCTCCCAGGCTGGGGGCGGTTTCTTGCCGGGCATCGAGACCTGGAAGTCTATCTCGAATCCCGTGGCTCGGCGGCAGCGGCTAGCGTCCCCAAGCCCAGGTCCATCGCCAGGTCGATCGCGCGCTCGACGGCGCGGATCGCGACCTGCACCGGCAGCCGGACCGGCGACGGCAGGGCGGCGAGCTCCAGGCGCGCCGCCCGGGTGCCCACCTCGCGCACCACCGCCTCCGGCGCCTTCTCCGGTCCCTTCAGGGCGTGCTCGACGTGCCGCAGCGTGTCGGCGACCTGCTGCAGCTCGGCGCGCAGCGCCGGCAGGCGGGTGGCGCCGCCCAGAGGACGCAGTCCACGGCCTGCTCCCAATCCTTCCGGGGCAGGTGCGGCCCCAGCACCCGCACCGGCCGGGTGGGTGCCGGTCAGTTCTCGGCCCTGCTGCATGGTGGTCGCCCAGGCATGAGCACACGAGCCGGAGCGCAGAGGCGAGGGAGGAGGGGGGAGCGGCTCGCCGTGGCGGCCGGCCGGTCCTCCCCGGCCGCCGAGGTGATCCTGGCGCCGGGACTTACTTGTGGGACGCCTCGTGGGCGTGGTTCGAATGGTGATGCGCGTGGCCGGCATGCTCGTGCGCCTTGGCCGCATGCTCCTTCGCGGCGTCGTGGTCGCCCGACTCGTGGTGACGGGCCGCGTGATGGTGGTGCTCGGCAGCCTTGGCGTGATGGTCCGCGGCGTCCAGGTGGTGCTGGGTGGCCTGGTGCTTGTTCGCCATCTCGGATCTCCTCTTACCCGGGTGAGGAAGGTGAGTCTTCGCTCGGCGTCACTCTAGGCATTTGCTGCGACAGGGAAGCGGCAGGGCCGCGGCGGCCTTGGAGCAAGAATCCCGCGGGGTTTCTTCTGCCCGCTCCACCGCATGGCGCAGCGGCGGCGGGTGGGCCGGGGAGGACGTCGGGACGGTCGCTCCCTCGGCCCGGCCGGCGCTCAGGCCGTGCGCCTGGCCTGCCGCCGGTGCCCGCGGTGGAGCGCCGCCGCGGCGAGCAGGAGGGCGAGCGCCGGCCTCGGTGCTCGGCACCTTGGCGTTGGAGCACATGCTCGACTGGGCCGTGGCCTCGCCCAGGCCCGCCCCGCGCAGGCCGAACAGGGCCACGGGCAGCGCGGCACGGGCGGCGGCGAGCAGGAGCCTCTTCATCCGGCCCGGCGGCCGGTGTCGTGGCGGTCGGCGATCCGCGGGTGGACGATGCGCTCCCGCTGCATCCGGCGAGCGGGTGCCGGCGACGCGCGGCCGGTCCGGACAGGAGGGGAGCCCGGCGGCTGCCGGTAACCTCCCGCGCCCGCCTTCCGTCTCTCTCACCGGAAGGACCGCCATGATGACAAGGCCCGCGATCCGCACCACGATCC
>JASLEW010000009.1 GCA_030150965.1 Thermoanaerobaculia bacterium
GGCGGCGCGGCCCATGCGGCCGGCGCCACGCGCCAGGCGGCCGGCGGCTCGGCGGGCGATTTCCCGCTCTCGCGCTCGCAGCTGTCGCTCTGGTTCCTGCACGCCCTGGCTCCCGAGAGCCCGGCCTACAACGTCTCCAACGCCCTGCGCATCCGCGGCGCGCTCGACGCCGCGGCGCTGCTCGCCGCGCTCCAGGAGCTGGTGGACCGCCACCCGGCGCTGCGCACCACCTTCGTGACCGTGGCGGGCGAGCCGCGGCAGCGGGTCGCCGCGGCGGCGGCGCTGGAAGCCGTCATCCACGATGCCGCCGGCTGGGGGGAGGAGCGGCTCGCCGCGCACCTCGCGGCCGAGAGCGCGCGGCCGTTCGACCTCGAACGCGGGCCGCTGGTGCGCGCCGCCCTCTACACGCGCGCCGACGACGCCGACCACGCCAACCACGCCAACGACGCCGGCAATGCCGGCGATGCCGACGACGCCAACCACACCGACGGCGCGAACGATGCCGGCGGCGCCAACGGCACTAACGGCGCCAACGACCTCGGCGACCCCGGCGGCAACCATGTGCTGCTGCTCGCGATGCACCACATCGTCACCGACTTCTGGTCGCTGGGGGTGCTGCTCGAGGAGCTGGCGGTGCTCTACCGGCAGCGCGCCGGGGGCCACCCCGCGCCGCCGCCCGAGGCGGCGCCGGCCTACGCCGACTTCGCCCTGCGCCAGGAGCGCGAGCTGGCCGGCCCGGCCGGCGAGGCGCTCTGGGACTACTGGCGCGGGCGCCTGGCGGGCGAGCTGCCGGTCCTCGAGCTGCCGGCCGACCGGCCGCGGCCGCGCGTCCAGGGCACCGCCGGGAGCGCCCACCGCCTGGTCCTCGCCGCGGAGCTCGGCGGCGAGGTCCGGCGCCAGGCGCGAGAGGGGGCGACGACGCCCTTCGTGGTCCTCGCCGCCGCCTTCGCGGCGCTCCTCCACCGCTACACCGGCGTGGCCGACGTGGTGCTCGGCACCGTCGGCGCGGCGCGCACCCGCGCCGAGTTCGCGCGCTGCGTCGGCTACTTCGTCAACCCCCTGGTGCTGCGCACCGACCTGGGCGGCGATCCCGGCTTCGGCGCGCTCCTGGCCCGGGCGCGGCGCGAGGCGCTGGGCGCCTTCGCCCACCAGGACTACCCGTTCCCGCTGCTCGTCGAGCGGCTCCATCCGGAGCGCGACCCCGGCCGCACGCCGCTCTTCCAGGTGATGTTCGTCTTCCAGAAGGCGCAGCTCGCGGACGGCCAGGACCTCACCGGCTTCGCCCTCGGCGAGGCCGGCGCGCGCGTCGATCTCGGCTCCCTGGTCCTGGAGGCCGTGCCGCTGCCGCAGCGGATCGCGCAGTTCGACCTCACCCTCACCATGGGCGAGGTGGGCGGGCGGCTCATCGCCTCGTTCGATTACAACGTCGAGCTGTTCGACGCCGCCACGATCGAGCGCCTGGGAGGCCACTTCGAGCGCCTGCTCGCCGGCGCCCTGGCGGCGCCCGGCCGCCCGGTCTCCGAGCTGCCGCTGCTGGGGGCCGCGGAGCGGCGGCAGCTGATCGAGACCTGGAACGACACGAGTCGTGCCTACGAGGACGAGGCGACGCTGGCCGGGCTGTTCGCCCGCCAGGCGGCGGCCACGCCCCTGGCGCCGGCGGTGGTCTTCGCCGGCCGCGAGCTGACCTACGGCGAGCTCGACCGGCGGGCCCGGAACCTGGCGCGGCGGCTGGTCCGCCTGGGCATCGGCCCCGACGCGCGGGTGGGGGTCTGCGTCGAGCGCTCCTTCGACGTGCTCGCCGCGCCCCTGGCGGTGCTCCTGGCCGGCGGCGCCTACCTGCCGCTCGACCCCGAGTACCCGCGCGAGCGCCTCGCCCATCTGCTCGCCCGCGGCGGCGTGAGCCTGGTCGTGGCCCATCGCCGCCTGCTGCCCCTGGTCGAGCGGGCCGGCGGCCCGCCGGTGCTGTGCCTCGATCAGCCCGCCGAAGCTGGCGGCGAAGTTGGCGGCGAGCTTGGCGTCGAGGCTGGCAGCGAGCTTGGCGGCTCATCAGGGATCGGGCCTGGTCCCGCCACGGCTGCCGGCGAGCGCCAGGCCCGGCGCGGCGGAGAGCAGGTCGGCGGCGATGCCGAGGCCGCGGACGGCGGCGACGACCCTGGCGCCGTGGGCGCCGGGTCCGCCGGCGTCTCCCCCGGCCCCGCCCTCCCCGCCAACCTGGCCTGCGTGATCTTCACCTCGGGCTCGACCGGGCTGCCCAAGGGCGTGCTCCTCACCCACGCCAACCTGGTGAGCCTGGTCGATTCCTTCGCCCACAGCTACCGGCCGGCGGCGGGCGACCGCATCCTGCCGCTCACCTCGATCGCCTACGCCAGCTTCGCCGGCGAGGTGCTCCCGCTGCTGTGCAGCGGCGGCGCCGTGGTGCTGCCGCAGAAGCACGAGCTGCTCGACCCGGCGGCGCTCGCGGCGCTCGTCGCCCGCGAGCGGGTGACGATGATCTCGACCGTCCCCTCGATGCTCGCCAACCTCGACGTGCCGGGCGGCCGGCTGCCCCACCTGCGGCTGCTGCTGCTCGGCGGCGAAGCGCTGACCGCGGCCGACGCCGCGGGGCTCGGCGAGATCGCCGGCGGCCTGCGCATCGTCAACGGCTACGGCCTGACCGAGACGGCGATCTGCTCGACCATCCACGACGTGGTGCCCTCGGAGCTGGCGGCCGGCCGCCAGCCGCCGATCGGCCGGCCGCTGCCCAACCAGCGCGTCTTTGTCCTCGACCGTCACCTGGAGCCGCGGCCGATCGGCTGCCCCGGCGAGCTGTGCGTCGCCGGCGCCGGCATCGCCCGCGGCTACGCCGGCAGCCCGGAGCTGACCGCGGCGCGCTTCGTGCCCGACCCCTTCGCCGACGGCGGGCGCCTCTACCGCACCGGCGACCTGGCCGCGGTGCGCGCCGGCGGCGACCTGGCCTACCTCGGCCGTGCCGACCAGCAGGTCAAGCTGCGCGGCTTCCGCATCGAGCCGGCGGAGATCGAGGCGGCGCTCGCCGCGCATCCCGGGGTGGACGCCGCGGCGGTGGTGGTGCGCCACGACGACGGCGAGGCGCGCCTGGTCGCCTACGTGGTGGCGGCGCCGGAGCTGGCGGCGGATGCGGTGCCGCTGGCGGGGCCGGCGGCACCGGCGGCGGACGGCGCGCGGGGCCGGCCAGGCGGCGCCGAGCTGCTCGCCGGGCTGCGCGACCGGCTGCCCGACCACATGGTGCCCGCCGCCCTGGTCTTCCTCGACGCGCTGCCGCGCACGCCCAACGGCAAGCTCGACGCGGCCCGCCTGCCGCCGCCGCCGCGCACCCGCCCCGACCTGGCGGCGGCCTACGCCGCGCCGCGCTCGGAGCTGGAGCGCACCATCGCCGGCGTCTGGCGCGAGGCGCTCAAGCTCGAGGGCGTCGGCCTCGACGACAGCTTCTTCGACCTCGGCGGCCACTCCCTGCTGATGACCCGCGTGCACGCCCGGCTGCGCGAGGTGCTGGGGCGGGAGGTGCCGCTGATCGAGCTGTTCCAGTACCCCACCGTGCGCTCGCTCGCCCGGCACCTGGCCGGCGGCGGGGCCGGTGCAGGCGCCGGGGCGGCGGCGCTGGCGGCTCCGGGCGGCGGCGCGAT
>JASLEW010000017.1 GCA_030150965.1 Thermoanaerobaculia bacterium
GGCACCGGCGTTGCCGTCGCCGCTCCCGGCTCCTCGGCCAGGCGGAGCATCGGGGAGTCCCGGATGCCCTGGCGCAGCGCCGCCCCGCCGGCCGCCCCGCCCACCCCGAACGGCGTGCGCAGCCGCCGCCCTCCGTCGGCCGGCTCCGCCTGGAGCGGGACGCAGACCTGCACCTCGACGGCGAGGCGGGCCTCGCTCAGGCGGTGGGTCTCCTCGACCGCCCGGCCGCCGGCCGCCGGGACCGTCCCGGCGGTCACCCGCGCCAGGCTGTCCAGCGCGCGCACCCGCGTCACCTCCAGGTGGCCCTGCGGCAGGACCCCGCCGCCGGCCGACCTGGTGCCCGGCGGATAGACCGCCCAGGTCGAGCCCCGGGTCATGCCGCAGGCGGCTCCGGCCAGCAGCACCACCCCGTCGGGCTCGCGCCGGACCGGCACGAAGCGCATCGGCTCCAGGTCGGCGAGGCCGAAGACCTGGCGGTCGCGCGCGCCCTCGATCTGCGGGTGCTGCGTGCTGTAGCAGCCGTTGACCCGCGGCGCCGCGGCCTCGAACACGTCGCGCAGCGTGGTCTCCGGCCCGGCCTGGGCCAGCTCCTGCGCCAGGAAGTAGGTGAAGGCGCCGTGCCGGATGCCGCCGGCGTCCGCCGCCCGGATCTCGAACGAGGTCTCCTCGGCGCGGCAGCCCGCCACCATCGCGTACCGGCTGCCGAGCGGCTGCCGGAACCCGGCGCCGGTCCCGGCGCCTCCGGACGCGGCATCGCGCCCCAGGGTGCCGCGCCGCGCCGCGCGCAGCACCTCGTCCGGCAGCGCCGGCAGCTGGCTCACCGGCCGCCGGTCGGCCTCCACCCAGCGCCCCACCGCCCCGAAGCTGTCGCGCAGGATGTGGCCGGAGTGGCAGCTGTCGAAGATCAGCGTCACGTAGGGCGTGCGCGCGGTCAGCAGCAGCAGCCAGTGGCGGATCTCCAGGTCGCCGATGTCGCCCCGGCCGGCCGCCTCGGGATCGGTTCCCCAGTCCCGGCGGCTGTCGAACGGCACGATCGTCTCCTCCAGGCCGCCCAGCGCCTCGCGGTTGGCCATCTGCGAGCCGTGGCCGCTGTAGTGGATGACCACCACGTCGCCCTCCGTGGTCCGCGCGATCAGGCGCTCGAAGGCGGCGCGGAGGGCCGCCGCCGTGGCATCTTTGTTGAGCACCTGCTCAATGGAATCGGAAGGAAAATTGAAGCGCTGCTGCAACAGCCCATTCATCGTGTTGACATCGTTCACACAACCGGCCAGCGGCTGCACGTATGGGTACTCGTCGATGCCGATCAACAACGCGCGCCGCCGGGCGGCGGATGCCTGCGGGGCCTGGTTCTCCATTTGAGCTACACTCCTTTCGCGATGCCTCAGCTGCCTGAGACACCATGCCACCGGCTCTGGTTAGTGGCCTGACACCGCCGGCCCGGCGCATGGACGAGCCCTCTCCGGCCGGCGATCGGGTGCGCTCCCTGGTGCAGGCCATCCAGGCGGGAACCGATTACGAGGCGAGCTGCGAAGCGCTCTACAACCTCCTCCAGCCTCGGGTCAAGAGCTTCTTCTCGCGCCGCGGCTTCACCGCCGACGAGTGCGCCGACCTCACCCAGCAGACCTGGATCCGGGTCTTTCATGGCATCGGCGACTTCCACCACGAGTCGCGGTTCGAGAGATGGCTATTCGAGATCGCCGCCAATACCTACCGCAACGAGCTGCGCCGCCGGCACACGGCCAAGCGCGATGCGCTGGAGGAGCCGATCGAGGAGCTGGCGCAGCCCCAGGCCGACGAGCGGCCCGGCCCGCGTCCTTCGCACCGCGGCCTGAGCTCGACGGCGCCCGATCCACTGGCAGGCGCCCTGGGCCGTGAGCGCAAAGCGCGCCTGCTGGCCGCCGCCGGGAAGCTCCCGCCGCAGATGGGGGGCTGCCTGCGGCTGCGCATCCAGGGGCTCAAGTACCGGGAGATCGCGGACGTGATGCAGATCAAGATCGATACGGTCAAGGCCCACCTCCACCATGCGGCGAAGCGCCTGAAGCTGGAGGTGTCCGGGCTGTCGGACGACCCTCTGCCCCTGCCGCGCGGCCGGCGGGGGGAAGGTGACGCATGAGCGAGGAGACCGAGAGCGCCATCCGCTCGTTGCAGGACTTGGCGCACGCGGAGCTGCTGCGCCAGGGGCCGGAGGCCCATCTCGACCCCGCGGTGCTTTCCTCCTACCATGCCGGCGAGCTGGACGAGGACCGGGTCGCGGCGGTGCAGGAGCACCTGGCGGTCTGCCTGCACTGCACGCGGCTGCTGCTCGACCTGCCCGGGTTCCTGGCGCCGCTCCCCACGTCCGCCCTGGACCCCGGAGGCGGTGGCGCGACGGAGCCCGGCGACCCCGACGCGGCGGCCAACGACCGCATCTGGCAGGAGATCCGTCGCCAGCTGCCTCGCCCCCCGGCGTCTGCGGCGACCGGGCCGGCACCCGCCGCCGTGGCCGCGCCTCCCGATCGCCCGGCAACGCAGCAGCAGCACCCGGTCGAGCCGACCCTCCCCGCCACCGCCGGTCGGCCAGCCGGGGATCTTGCCTATCAGCCGCCGTTCTGGCGTCCTTCCCTGGCGCTGGCAGCCCTGGCGAGCGTGGCGATCGCCGTGTCCTTCCTGATCGTGGTGCGCTCGGCGTTGTCCAACCGCCAGGCAGCAACCTCGATCCTGCTGACGCCCCCCGAGATCCGGCGCGGAACGGTGGCGCCGACAGCCCCCCATCTCGACACGTTTCACGCCGGCGCGCCGGCCACCCTGGTCCTCTACCTCGACGACGACCTGCCGGGCACCGGCTGCTGCCGCGCCTCGGTGCTGGCCACCGGCCCCGCCGGCGAGCCGCTGGCGGCGCAGGCCCGCCGGCCGCTGGATCTGGTGGCCCAACCGATCGGCCCCAGGACTCTCCTGGTGCAGCTCGCACCGCATCAGCTGGCCACCGGCCGGTACCTGCTGCGGGTCGTCGATCCCCGGCGGCCGGCCACCGGGGTGCTGGCGAGCTACCCGCTCCGCGTCGAGGATCCCTGAGCGGCGGCGCCGCCGCCGACCGCGCGGATCAGGCGCTGGCCCGCCAGCGCGCAGCGTGACGCGGGCGACGATCGCATCGCGGCTCGAGCGCGTGCCGGTGGGCTTCGGCTCCAGCCGGTGCCCGGAGGGGTCGAGCGATCGTGGCAGAGCAGCGGCGGTGGCGGCGGTAGGTCCGCACGTGGCCGAGCAGTCCGTCGTCGCCGGCGTCGGCCGGCGCGAGGGCGCGCGGTCGGCGTCTCCTCGCCGTGCTTACATCGCCGCCTGCATCTCGGCCGGCTCGGTCGCGTGGGCCGGGAAGAAGCGCTTCAGCCGCTCGACGTCGGAGACGGCGTCGAGAATGTGGGTCGTTAGCTTCCAGACATCGCGGCAGTAGACCGTCGGGTTGTCGAAGCTCCTCGTCTTGCTGTAGCGGTGAGGCAGGTAGCCGCCGCCGCAGATATCGTGCAAGGCACACGCCTTGCACTGATCGCATAACCCCTCCTGACCGGCGATGGCGGCTTGGAAAAGAGGTTGCTCGTAGACCGCCGCGATCGAGTCTTTTAAAATATTGAGACCCATTGCGGTGAAGCCGTCACCGCACGCTTTGAGCGAGTCCACCGGCTCGATGGCGCCATCGGAGTCGATGCTGGTGATGGTCACGGGATTGCCGCCCAGCGCATCGAGACCCCCGCGGGCACCGACGATGTTCTTGATCAGCTGCATGAAATAGCGAATCTTGATCCTGCCGTTGCCCTCGCTCCACCAGTCATCGAAGATCGGGATCAGGTAGTCGGCATAGGGAGTTGCGTGCGGATCCTCATGCTCCGGCGGAGGCGTGTTCCAGTTGTGCTCGAGGGGCCAGAGAAAGTCTATCGATTCCACTCCCAGTCCACGGAAGTGATGGTAGACACCCAGTCCGTCGGCCTTGGCATCGATAACACACAGGACACCGCCGAAAGTGCTCGGGTAGCGCTGAGCGAGCTTGACTCCTCGCACCACCTCGTCGTATGAGCCGCGGCCTGCGAAGTTGACACGGTACTTGTCATGGACCTCGCGCGGGCCGTCCATGCTGATGCCAAGGGTGATGGTCTCAGCTGCGAAGAAGTCGAGCCAACCCTCGTCCAGCAGGGTGCCGTTGGACTGGGTGATGAAAGCAAACTTGACAGCGTCGCCTCCGGCGCGGCGCAGGATCCTCAGCGCGGACCGGTACCACTCACGGCCTGCCAGCAATGGCTCACCGCCGTGCAGCGAAACAGTGAGCTTGGGGACCTCCTGCTCCAGCGCCAGCGCCACTGCCTTGTGCGCAAAGGCCTCCACGATCTCCAGCGGCATGATCTTGGGCTTGGACTTGTACGCGTTGTCGCGCAGGTTGAACATATAACAATACGGACAATTGAGGTTGCAGAACTCCGTCACCTTGAGCAAGTAGAGCGTGATCTTGGGACGCATTCCGAGATTACTCGTTGGAGCTGCGCTGGACAAAGGCAGGGCGGACCCCAAGGCAGGCACCTGGGTGCCGCGAATCCCTCGAGTCCGCCCCACAGTTTGGAGATCCGTGAGAGCTCCTGCTACTGCGCACTGTCAACGTGAATGATGCCGTCCGTGTGCCCGCCGGAAACGTCTTCCAGCACCTCGTCGCCGAGCTCGCCGGCGGTCGCCTTCTCGCGCAGCGCGCGGATCTTCTCCTTGACCGATTCCAAGTCCTTCTTGTCCTCAGCCATCGCTACTCTCCTTTCTGTTGGATAGACCAACCCTTACCCTGACCAAGGGTCAGGGGCACAGCACGGACCCGGGAGCCGGACCGTCGCCGGCCGTGGGATAGCACCCGGCCTGGAATTCTCCCTAGAATAGCTGGTGCGCATCAGCGCTAAAGCGTGACATCCTGGTCGCGATGGTGCTATTCGCTGCGCATGGCCGCCAGCGGTTCGACCGCCGCAGCACGCATCGCCGGCATGTAGCAGGCGCCAAGAGCAATGATGGCGAGCAGCGCCGAAACCGAGATCAGGGTCGCCGGGTCGGTTGGATTCACGCCGAAGAGCAGTGCCACCATGAGGCGCGTCACGAGAACCGTGCCGACCAGCCCGGTCACGATGCCGGCCAGAGTCAGCAGGAGTCCCTCACGCAGGACGAGGCCGGCGATGTCCTGCCGTCTGGCACCCAGGGCTATCCGCACCCCGATCTCCCTTGTCCGCTGACTGACGGCGTAGGAGATCACGCCGTAGATGCCGACCGCACCGAGCGACAGCGCCACCGCGGCGGCGACCAGCATGAGGAACGTGGTGAACGTGGTCCGCACCATCGAACGCGCCACGACATCAGCCATGGGCTCGACCCGGGACAGCGGCAGGTCCGGGTCGAGCGACCTCACCGCCTCCCGAACGGGAGCCGCGAGCGCCAGCGGGTCGCCGGAGCCGCGCACCAGCAGGGCGAAGGATCGGGGCACCGAGTCGTCGATGGCGCCGGTGCCCGGACGGCGCTGCATGGGGTAGTAGGCCGCCTCCGCGGGCACCTTCTCAACTCCGGCCTCACGCATGTTGCCCACCACGCCGACGATCGTGTACCACTGCGGTGGATCGCTGAGCCTTGGGCTCAGGTGTTTTCCCAGGGCGCTGCTGCCGGGCCAGAAATGCTGTGCCAGCGCGGCGTTCACCACCACCTCCCGTCCCTCCTGAGCGGGATCGAGGCGATCGAACGCTCGCCCGGAGACCAGCGGCGCGCGCAGCGTCGCGAAGTAGCCCGGGCTCACCCAGCGCGAGCCCAGGACCGGGGGCAGCGCGCCGGGAGCCGGTGGGAAGTCCTCGATCATGTGGGCGTCATCCGAGACCCTACCGGCAAGCGGCAGCAGGGTCGTCGTGCCGGCTGACTGGACGCCCGGGATGGCTCGCACCTTAGCGAGAAGCTGGACCACGAACCGCGAGGTGGCCTCGGCGCCCCGGTATCGCGTTGGCGGCAGATCCAGCCAGGTGGTCAGGACGCCGTGCGGGTCGAGCCCCGGGTCCACCTCGTGCAACCGCCAGAAGCTCCTGGTCATGAGCCCCGCCGCCGCCAGCAGGATGAGCGCGAGGGCGATCTGCGCCACCACCAGGAGGTTGCGGGCACGCAGCTGCTCGCGGCCGGCCGAGCCGCCGCGGCCGCCTTCCTTGAGCGCAGCGGCCAAGGCCGGGCGGCCAGAGTGAAAAGCCGCAAGCGCTCCGGCCAGAAGCCCGGAGAGGACCGACAGGACGAAGGAAAAGATGACAACCCGGCCGTTGAGGTGGATCTCCTCCAGCCGCGGCAGACCCTGGGGCTGCTGCGCCACGAGCAGGCGCACGCCGGCGGCGCCGAGCGCCAGCCCCAGCACGCCGCTCACCAGCGCAAGTGCGACACTCTCGGCGAGAAAGAGCCCGACGATGTCGCCGCGCGTGGCGCCGAGCGCCGCGCGCACCGCCACTTCGCGCTGGCGCTTCTCGATCCGCACGAGCAGCAGGTTCGCCACGTTGGCGCAGGCAATGAGCAGGATCAGCGCCACACACCCAAGCAGCAACCACAGAATCCGCATCACGTTGCCCACGACGGCATCCCGCAGCGGCTGGACCAGCACCGCGAACCGGCCGGCGGCGAGCGTGCTGCGAGTGATCGGCGACCTCGGCAGTTCCACGAGCCGGGGCACGAGGCTCGTCAACTCGCTTCCCGCCTGCTGCGGCGAGCCGTCCCGGGCGAGCCGCGCCACCGCGCTGTACCGGAAGTCGCCGGGTTTCAAGCTGCCGGCGTCGATGGTGAGCGGCAGCCAGAGCTGAACACCTGCCGCCGGGAATTGAAACCCCGCGGGCATCACTCCCACAATGCGGCGACTCACCCTGTCCACCTGCAGCATGCCTCCGACGGCGGCGGGATCGCCGCCGAACCGGCGACGCCACAGCTCGTCGGCGAGCACCACCACCGGTTCGACACCTGGCCGCTCGTCGGCCGGTTGCAACGTCCGCCCCAGCGCCGGTGGCGTACGCAGGACCTGGAACAGCGACGCCGTGGCGCTCGTGTCCGCGACCCGCACGGGCTCCGGAGCGCCGGTCAGCGTGACCGATCCCTCGCGGTAGATGGCGAGCGCCTCGCAGGCCCGGCAGTTGTCGCGATAGACGAGATAGGCGCCGTCCGACAGACCAAGTCGATCCATCCCCATGCCCGGAGCCATGTGCTGCACCGCCACGATGCGTGCGGCGTCGGGATAGGGCAGCGGCTGCAGGAGGACGGAGTTCACCACCGTGAACATGGCCACGGCGGCGCCGATGCCGACGCCGAGAGTGAGCAGCGCCAGGAGGAAGAAGCCGGGTTCCTGACGGACGGCTCGACCGGTGGAGCGCAGCACAGCTAGGAGCGCAGGCATGGCAAGCATTCCTTCTCCTCCGAGGGCAGGCGGAGGGTCCTCTCCGCAAGGAGCGCATCAATACTACCAAGAATCTTGCGAGCTGAGCCGGAGCAATCCCTCTCGCTTCAGGATCTTGACAAGTGCGCAGGTCATGACGATGATCTCCCCAGGCACGAGGAGGCAGGATCATGAGGATCGACTGGGCCCGCATGGCGGAACCTCAACCTGATCAATACGATAGCAAGGCGACCCTGGAGTACCTCCAGCTTTGGCAGGGCGGCGTTGGCTTCGACCGGGCACCGGAAGACGCACCGGTCATCTTCGACGGAGCGGTCGCGGTCAGGCCGCTCGAAGGCCCCTACCGGCGCATGGAAGGATTGTCGTCGGGACCGGCAGCGGACGAGCGCATCCACCTCGGCGAGCAATATGTCCGGCAGTGGCCAGCGGCCTTCGAGCAGTTCAAGACACTGATGCATACTTTCCACCCCGTGATCGATACCACCGGCGCTCGCTTTCGCCCCGGCACAAGAGGGTCCTTCAGCCATTCTTTTCAATCACGAATCGGAACGATGTGCGCTTCCATCGAAGATCCGGTCTGCCTGGCTCAGGCCTTCGTCCATGAGATGGCGCACAACAAGCTGCGCTCGCTCGGGATCATGTTCGAGTCCGCGCAGGGCCTGATCGTCAATGACCCCAAGGACCTGTACCCGAGCCCGATCCGCATTGGCGTGCCGCGGCCGATGACAGCCGTGTTTCACGCCGAGTATTCATTCATCTACGTCACCAACCTGGATCTGATGATGCTCGCCGCCGGCCCTGACGAGCAGCTGAGGAACTACCTGCTGGAGCTCTTGGAGCGCAACGTCACGCGAATGGAGGCGGGTTTCGGAGTGATCAAGGACTACATCCAGGTCGACGCCGACGGGCGGCTGTTCGTCGACGCCTTCATGGCTTGGGCGCACAGGATCATCGCCGATGGCCGTGCGGTTCTCGCCGCCGAACGGGAGCAATTGACGGCCTGAAGGCGACCGGGCGTTGCCGCAGCGCAGCTGCTGCCCGAGGTGAAGGGTCCGGCATCCTCACCGCCTCGAGATGGCCCACCCCACCACCGAGGCCGACGCAAGCGCATACAATGCGCACGTGAGCGCTCCCGAGGTCCAGCCGGTGTCCGCGCCGATCGCCGCCGTGGACCATGCCTGGCTGCGCATGGACGAGCCCGCCAACCTGATGCAGATCAACGGCGTGCTGGTCCTCGACGAGCCCCTGCCGGTGAACCTCGTCAGGGCGGTCGTGCGCCGCCGGCTGCTGCCCATCGCGCGTTTCCGCCAGCGCGTGGCGGGCAGCGGCGCCGCCTCCGCGGCCGGCGGCTCGCCGGGCGGCGCGGGCGGCGGCCCCGGGCACCGCTCCAAGCCGCGCCAGGCGCGCTGGGAGGAAGACCCCACCTTCGACCTCGACCGCCACGTCGTCGAGGAGACGCTCCCCGCCCCTGGCGACGACGCCGTCCTGGCCGCCACCGTCGGCAAGCTGATGAGCACGCCGCTGCCCGCCGGCCGGCCGCTCTGGGAGTTCCGGCTGCTCCACGGCTACCGCGGCAGCGGCTGCGCCCTCCTCGGCCGCATCCACCACGCGATCGGCGACGGCGTGGCGCTGATGCTGGTGCTGCTGTCGCTCACCGACCTGGAACCGGGAGGCCCGCCCGCAGTGCTGCCGCGGCCGGACGAGCCGGAGCCCGATGCCGCCGGCCGGCCGGCCGCTCCGACCAACCCTTTCACCGAGCTGTTCTGCCCGCCGCTGGGCGACCTCGCCCATATCCGCGCCGTGGCCGGCGAGGTCGCTCCCGAGCTGATGCGCCTCCTGGCACAGCCGGAGGAGGCCTGGCGCGGCGCGCGCCTCGCGGCCGGCATCGGCAGCATCGGCGCCTTCGGCCGCCTGGTGGGCCGCCCGGCCGACCCGAAGACGGCGCTCAGGGGGCCGCTCGGCGTGCCCAAGCTGGTCGCCTGGTCGGCGGCGCTGCCCCTCGCCGACGTCAAGGAGACCGGCCGGGCGCTGGGCGGCACGATCAACGACGTGCTGGTCAGCGCCGCCGCCGGCGGCATGCGGCGCTACCTGGAAAGCCGCGGCGAGGTGCCGCGCCGTCTCGACGTGCGCGCTGCGATGCCGGTGAACCTGCGCCCGCTCGGCCGGATGGCGGAGCTCGGCAACCACTTCGGCCTCATCTTCCTGTCGCTGCCGCTCGGCGTCGCCGAGCCGCTGGCGCGCCTGGCCGAGGTGCGCCGCCGGTCGGCCGCGCTGCGCCGCTCGGCCGAGCCGCTGGTGGTCTACGGCATCCTGCGCGCCATCGGCATGGTGCCGCACGCCCTCCAGCGCCTGGTGGTGCGCATCTTCGCCACCAAGGCCACGCTGGTGATGACCAACGTGCCCGGTCCCCGCCGGACCCTCTACCTGGCGGGCAGGCCGATCCGCGACATCTTCTTCTGGGTGCCGCAGTCGGGCCGCGTCGGCCTGGGCGTGTCGATTCTCAGCTACGACGGCCGGGTGCGCCTGGGCGTCGGTACCGACGCCGGCCTGGTGCCCGATCCGCGCCGCATCGTCGACGGCTTCCACGCCGAGCTCGATGCTCTGATGCGCCTGGCCGGCGTGCGCGGCTGAGCCGGCGGCGCCGGGGCGCTGCCTCGGCATGGGCCTCCGCCGGCGGATCCGGCCGCGTGCGCCGCGTGCGCGGCGACCCGCCACCCGCCACACCGGCGGACCCGGCCGCGAGCTTCCGGCGCCGCCGGTACCAGGCCGAGGTGGGGGCGCCCGTTCGCGCTGCGTGCCGCCCGCTCACCCCGTCGCCGGTCCCGCTCAACCTCCCCAGGTCCCGCTCGCCCTCCAGCGTTTGGCCCACGCGCGGCCATGGCGGCACGCTGAGGTCGTCGCAGGCTCCCAAGGAGGACACCCGATGACCACAACGACGCTCCTCTCACCGCCGCCGATCGCGGTCGAGACCCCCGAGACCGCCGGGACCGCCGAGCCCGCTGGAGACGCCGGAGCCGCGGAGGCCGCCGGAACCGCCGTGCCCACCGGGGCCGCCGGGACCACCGCGGCGGCCGGGACCACCGCGGCGGCCGGCGCCGCCGAGACGGGCGCGCCCGATGGGCCCGACGCGACCGGCACCGTCGCGGCCCGGCCGGTCTCGGCCACCGGCCGCCTGCTGGCCGGCGGGCTGGGCCTGATCGTCCTCGCCGCCGCCGTCAAGCTCGCGGTGCACCTCGTGCCCACCGGCCGCTTCGGCTACGGCTTCTTCGTCGACGAGCTCTACTTCCTGGACTGCTCCCGGCACCTGGCCTGGGGCTACGTGGACATGCCGCCGCTCTTCCCGGCGCTGGTCGCGGCGCTGCGCTCGGCCCTCGGCGAGTCGCTGCTCGCCGTGCGCCTGCTGCCGGCGTTGGCCGGCGCCGCCCTGGTGGCGATGACCGGCCTCATGGCGCGCGACCTGGGCGGCCGGCGCTTCGCCCAGGGCCTGGCGGCGCTGGCGGTGCTCGCCGCGCCGATCTGGCTGGTCATGCACAGCATCGCCACCATGAACGCCCTGGAGCAGCTGTTCTGGACCGCCTGCGCCTGGACCGTGCTGCGCATCGTGCGCGACGGCCGGCCGCGGCTCTGGCTGCTTTTCGGCGCGCTCGCCGGGCTCGGCCTGCTCAACAAGCACTCGATGGCCTTCTACGGCGCGGCGCTCGTCGCCGCCCTGCTCCTCACCCCCGAGCGCCGCGCCCTGCGCTCGCCCTGGCTCTGGCTGGGCGGGCTCCTGGCGCTGCTCATCGCCCTGCCCAACCTGGTGTGGGTGGTGCAGCACCACTTCCCGCACTTCGAGATGCTGGCCAACGTCCGCCGCCACGGCCGCGACGTGCAGCTCGACCCGCTGCAGTTCCTGGCGCAGCAGGTGCTGCTGCTCAACCCGGTGGCGCTGCCGCTCTGGCTGGGGGGCCTCGGCTGGCTGCTCGCCGGCCGCGAGGGGCGGCGCTACCGGGTGCTCGGCCTGGCCTGGCTCGGGGTGATGGCCGAGATGCTGCTGCTCGACGGGCGGGTCTACTACCCGGCGCCGGCCTACCCGGTGCTGCTCGCCGCCGGGGCGGTGGCGCTCGAACGGTGGCTCACGGCGCGCGGCGGCTGGGGGCCGGTGGCGAAGCCGGTCTACGCCGCGCTCCTGCTGCTGGCCGGCGCCGCGCTGGCGCCGCTCAGCACGCCGCTGCTGCCGCCCGCGGCGCTCGTCCGCTACTCGCGGGCGATCGGCCTCTCCCAGCCGCGCATCGAGAACCACCGGCTGGGGCCGCTGCCGCAGCTGATGGCCGACCGCTTCGGCTGGCCGGAGATGGCGCGCGAGGTGGCGCGCATCTACCGGGCGCTGCCGCCGGCCGACCGCGCGCGGGCCGCCATCTTCGGCCAGAACTACGGACAGGCCGGGGCCATCGACCTGTTCGGACCGGCCCTCGGCCTGCCGCCGGCGCTCAGCGGCCACCTCAGCTACTTCCTGTGGGAGCCGCGCGGCTACACTGGCGAGGTGATGATCGTCATGGACGACAACCGGCCGGCGCTCGAGCGCCTCTTCCGCCAGGTCGAGCTGGCGGGGCACGTCGGCCATCCCTACTCCATGCCCTACCAGCACTTCGACGTCTTCGTCTGCCGCGGCCCGCGGCAGCCGCTCGCCACCCTCTGGCCGCGGCTCAAGCAGTATGACTGAGGCGGTGGACGCGATGCCGGACACCCTGGACCCCGCGGCCTCCCTGCTCCCCCTGCCCCTCCCTGGGGCCGGGGGGCAGGACCCGCCGGGCGGACGGCGCTCGCCGGCCCGGTGGCGCTGGCGCGAGCTGGCGGTCTGGGCGGCCTCGGTGTCCGTTCTCGGCCTGCTGCTCTTCGCCTATCACTACCTGGCATCCGTCGCCGTCCGCCAGCCCGATCCGCCGCTCAAGCCGTTCATCGAGGAGCTGACCGGCGCCCTGGTGGCCGGCCTGCTGTTCTTCCCCATCCGCCGGCTGGTGCGCCGCGTGCCGCTGACCGAGGGGCGCACGCCGCACTGGGGATGGCGGCTGCTCATCTACCTGGCGGCCCTCCTGATCTGCGGCGCCACCGCCACCTCCCTGATGTGGGGGCTGCGCAGCCTGCTCTTTCCGCTCGCCGGCATGGGCCCCTACAACTACGGCATGATGCCGCTGCGCTACCTGATGGAGCTGCCGATGCAGGCGATCTGGTTCTCCCTGGTGGTGGCCGCCCTGCACGGCTTCGCCGCGCTCGACGCGGCGCGGGCGCGCGAGCTGCGGGCGGCGCGCATCGAGAGCAGCCTGGCGCGCACCCAGCTGCGCAACCTGCGGCTGCAGCTGCAGCCGCACTTCCTGTTCAACGCCCTGCACACCATCTCGGCGGTGATGTACGACGACCCGGCGGCGGCCGACGAGATGCTCGATCAGCTGGCGGAGCTGCTGCGCTCGTCGCTGCGCACGGCGCAGCGCGACGAGGTGCCGCTGGGCGAGGAGCTGGCGCTGCTCGACCGCTACCTGGCGCTGCAACGCGCCCGCTTCGGCGACCGCCTGGAGGTGCGCCGCGAGATCGACGGCGCGGCGGCCGGTCTGCTGGTGCCGTCGCTCCTCCTGCAGCCCCTGGTCGAGAACGCCATCCGCCACGGCAGCGCCGAGCGCACCGGCCGCGGCGTCATCAGCGTGCGGGCGCGCCGCGAGAGCGGCACGCTGGTCCTGGAGGTCGAGGACGACGGGCCGGGGAGCGGCGGCGGCCTGGGCGCGGAGACTGCCGGCGGCCAGGGCAGGAGGGGTCTGGGCCTCGGCCTTGCGGCCACCGCGGAGCGCCTCCAGCTGCTCCATGGCGATGCCCAGAGCTTCTCCGCCGCCGACGCTCCCGGTGGCGGCTTCCTGGTGCGTATCACGCTGCCGGCGCGCGCCTCCCTGCCGGCCGGC
>JASLEW010000166.1 GCA_030150965.1 Thermoanaerobaculia bacterium
TGGTAGTCGCGCCGCAATCCGGCTTCCTGGCCAGGCGCGCCGACGCAAGCGTAGCAGGGACTACGGTGAGGAGGCGCAACGCCGCCAGGGAGCCGGAGGGCAAGCGAATACCATACGAACTGGCCGTGCGGGACACTAGCGCTGCGCCGGCTGCCCAGCTGAGGACATCGGAGGAGATCACAGTGGCGAGTCATGGAAAGAAGTTCAAGGAAGCCGCGGCCAAGGTGGAGCAGCGCCCCTATCCGCTGCGCGACGCCATCGAGCTGGCGAAGCAGACCTCCTTCGTCAAGTTCGACGAGACCCTGGAGGTGGTGATGCGGCTGGGCGTCGATCCCAAGCACGCCGACCAGATGGTGCGCGGCACCGTGGTGCTGCCCAACGGCCTGGGCAAGAAGGTGCGGGTCCTGGTCTTCGCCAGCGGCGAGAAGGTGCGCGAGGCGGAGGAGGCGGGGGCCGACTACGTGGGCGGCGACGACATGGCGAAGAAGATCGAGGGCGGCTGGATGGACTTCGAGGCGGTGGTGGCGACGCCGGACATGATGCGCGTCGTCGGCCGCCTGGGCAAGGTCCTGGGCCCGCGCGGCCTGATGCCGAACCCCAAGGCCGGCACGGTGGCGGTGGACGTCGCCAAGGCGGTGCAGGAGATCAAGGCCGGCAAGGTCGAGTTCCGCGTCGACAAGACCGGCATCCTGCACGTGCCGGTGGGCAAGCTCTCCTTCGGCATCGACCAGCTGCAGGAGAACGCCGACGCGCTCATCGGCGCCGTGCTCAAGGCGAAGCCGAGCGCGGCCAAGGGCAAGTACGTGCGCAGCATGAGCCTGTCGTCGACCATGGGCCCCGGCATCCGGGTGGACGAGGCGGCCGCCGCGCCGCGCGAGGCGTGAGCCGCGGAATCCGACCGGACGCCCCGAGCGCCGCCGGCGACCGGACCGCGGCCCGAGCGACCAGAGAGCAAGCGAAGAGGAGAGCCGACCGATGCCGCTGACCCGTGAGGACAAGGAGAAGATGATCGCCGAGTACCACGAGGGCCTGGCGGCGGCGCCGCACGCCTTCCTGCTCGGCTTCAAGGGCATCAAGGTGCCGCAGGTGACCGAGCTGCGCAACCGCGTGCGGGCGACCGGTGGCGAGTACCTGGTGGTGAAGAACAACCTGGCCCTGCGCGCCATCGACAGCACGGCGCTCGCCGAGCTCCAGGAGCACTTCGTCGGCCCGACCGCGGTGGTGTTCTCGTCCAAGGACCCGGTGGCCCTGGCCAAGGCGCTCACCGACTACGCCAAGGACGTGCCGGCGATCGAGTTCAAGGCCGGGCTGGTGGAGCGCCGGGCGGTGCCGGCGGCGCAGATCAGGGAGATCGCCCAGCTGCCGAGCCGCGAGGAGCTGATCGCCAAGCTCCTCTTCCTGCTGCAGTCGCCGATCACCCGGTTCGCCCGCGTGCTGGCGGCGCTGCCCCAGAGCCTGGTGGTGGTGCTCGACCAGGTGCGCCAGAAGAGAGAAGAAGCTGGGTCTTGATTCAGGATCTTGAAATATAAGCGGCTACGGGTCCAGAGCGGTCCGAGCGGAAGGAGAGAAAATGGCCATCGCGACGCAAGAATTCATCCAGCAGATCGACACCATGTCGGTCCTCGAGCTGAACAACCTGGTCAAGGCCCTCGAGGAGCACTACGGGGTCTCCGCCGCGGCTGCCGTCGCCGCGCCCGCCGCCGGCGGTGCCGCCGCCGCCGCCGCGCCGGTCGAGGAGAAGACCGAGTTCGACGTCGTCCTCAAGGCTGCCGGCGAGAAGAAGATCAACGTCATCAAGGCGGTGCGCGAGGTGACCAGCCTCGGCCTCAAGGAGGCCAAGGACCTGGTCGAGTCGGCTCCGGCCACCGTCAAGGAGTCGGTGTCGAAGGACGAGGCCGAGGCGATCAAGAAGAAGTTCGAAGAGGCTGGGGCTACCGTCGAAATCAAGTAAACGTGAAAACGGAGCTGCTCCCATCCGCTGTCCGTTCCTCCGGCCAAGCTTTCTTGGCCTGGACGGGCATAAATCGGGCGCAAAGGCTGTTTAGACTGTCGAATGCCAAGCCCGCCGTCCTGCCCTGGCGCAGGGGCGGGCTTGGTGTCGTTTCCTGCTCCCGCGGACGCAGCCCGGGCCCCCGCCAGAACCGGACGCGCGCCGCCGCGTAGTCAGCCCAGCGATCTTCGAGGCCGAGGAGAAGACGAGGACCCCACTATGGATCATACCTCCACCCCAGCGACCAATCCGAGCCACCAGAGCCCACACCATAACAGCGCGGCGCCCATCCGCAAGGACTTCTCCCGGATCGAGACATCCCTCAAGATCCCCAACCTGATCGACGTCCAGCGGCGGTCCTACGAGCGCTTCCTGCAGATGAACCTGCTCCCCGAGGAGCGGGCCAACCACGGCCTGCAGTCGGTGTTCACCAGCATCTTCCCGTTCTCCGATTTCCGCGAGACCTGCTCGCTGGACTTCGTGAAGTACTCGATCGGCGACTGGCAGTGCAAGTGCGGCGAGCTGAAGGGCCTTGAGTATCTGCGCATGACCTGCACCAACTGCGGCGCCAAGATCATGACCGACCACCCGCACGAGGAGACGGTCACCTGCACCGAGTGCGGCTTCGTCAACAAGAACCGGGTCACCAAGTGCGACATCTGCGGCAACCCGGTGGATCTCCAGCTCAAGTACTCGATCTCCGACTGCCAGGAGCGCGGCATGACCTTCGCCGTGCCGCTCAAGGTCACCTTCCGCCTGTTCGTCTACGACCGCGACCCGGACACCGGGGCGCGCATGATGCGCGACGCCAAGGAGGAGGAGGTCTACTTCGGCGACATCCCGCTGATGAGCGACAACGGCACGTTCATCATCAACGGCACCGAGCGGGTGATCGTGTCGCAGCTGCACCGCAGCCCCGGCGTCTTCTTCACCCGCGAGGGCACGCGCTCGTTCCTCGCCAAGATCATCCCCTACCGCGGCTCGTGGGTGGAGTTCGAGTACGACCAGAAGGACGTGCTGTCGGTGCGCATCGACCGCAAGCGCAAGTTCCACGGCACCGTCTTCCTGCGCGCGCTGGGCCTGGAGGGCGACGAGGCGATCCTGCGCCAGTTCTACACCCCGGTGCAGCTCACCCTGGGTGGCGCCGGCAAGTTCACCCTCCACGTCTCGCCCAAGGTGCTGGAGCCGGAGCGCCTCAAGGACCGCCAGAGCCGCGGCCGGCGCGAGCAGTATCCGATCTTCGCCGGCATCACCCTGGGCAAGGAGCAGATCGGCAAGCTCGACGCCGGCAAGACCCTGGCCTTCCCGGTCGAGCACGAGGACCTGGAGCGCGCCTTCTTCATCGCCGACACCGTGGACCTCGACACCGGCGAGGTGATCTTCGAGGCCAACGAGCTGGTGCCCGAGGACCTGGAGGAGCGCCTGGACGGCCGCAACGCCACCCCGGTCGAGCTGTTCTTCCCCGACTGGGAGCTGACCGGCTCGACGCTCTCCAACACCCTGGCCAAGGACACCACCACCAACTCGAAAGAGGCGCTGATCGAGATCTACCGCCGCATGCGCCCGGGCGACCCGCCGACGCTGGAGAGCGCGCGCTCGCTCTTCTACGGCATGTTCTTCGACGCCAAGCGCTACGACTTCTCGCGCGTCGGCCGCTTCAAGTTCAACATCAAGCTCGACACCGAGGTGCCGGTCGAGCAGAAGACGCTGTCGGCGGACGACTTCTTCCGCGTCATCGAGTACCTGCTGCGCCTGCAGAAGGACGCCGGGCGGGTGGACGACATCGACAACCTGGGCAACCGCCGCGTGCGCGCGGTGGGCGAGCTGCTGGAGAACCAGTTCCGCATCGGCCTGGTGCGCATGGAGCGGGCGATCAAGGAGAAGATGTCGGTGCACCAGGACATCGACTCGGCGATGCCGCACGACCTGATCAACTCCAAGCCGGTGATCGCGGCGATCAAGGAGTTCTTCGGCTCGTCGCAGCTGTCGCAGTTCATGGACCAGACCAACCCGCTGTCGGAGGTCACCCACAAGCGGCGCCTCTCGGCCCTCGGCCCCGGCGGCCTGTCGCGCGAGCGCGCCGGCTTCGAGGTGCGCGACGTGCACGCCACGCACTACGGGCGCATCTGCCCGATCGAGACGCCGGAAGGCCCCAACATCGGCCTCATCTCGTCGCTCGCCACCTACGCGCGGATCAACGACTACGGCTTCATCGAGAGCCCCTACAAGAAGGTCGAGAACGGCCGCATGCTCGACCACTTCCGCGTCCTCAAGGTGGGCGACGGCCCCTTCCGCCTCGGCCAGGTGGTGACCGGCGACGAGATCAAGAAGGAGAACGCCCGCCTGGCCAAGGCCGGCAAGCGCCTGATCGACGTCGAGCCGCAGGCCTTCTACCTCTCGGCCTGGGAGGAGGAGAAGTACATCGTCGCCCAGGCCAACGCCCGCGTCGACGAGAAGGGCAACCTGGTCAACGACCGGGTCAACGCCCGCGCCGGCGGCGACTTCGTGACCGTCGAGCGCGACCGCATCGACTTCATGGACATCAGCCCCAAGCAGCTGGTGTCGGTGGCGGCGGCGCTCATCCCGTTCCTGGAGAACGACGACGCCAACCGCGCGCTGATGGGCTCGAACATGCAGCGCCAGGCGGTGCCTCTGCTGCGCAGCGAGGCGCCGGTCGTGGGCACCGGCCTGGAGGCGACGGTGGCGCAGGACTCGGGCGCGGTCGTCCTCTGCAAGCGCGGCGGCATCGTCGATTCGGTGGACGCCGAGCGCATCATCGTGCGCGTCGAGGGCGAGGACCTGGACACCGGCGAGACCAAGGACTTCGGCGCCGACATCTACCAGCTGATCAAGTTCCGGCGCTCGAACCAGAACACCTGCATCACCCAGAAGCCGGTGGTCTACGAGGGCCAGCGGGTGAAGAAGGGCGACGTGCTGGCCGACGGGCCCTGCACCGAGCAGGGGGAGCTGGCGCTGGGCCGCAACGTGCTGGTCGCCTTCATGCCCTGGCGCGGCTACAACTTCGAGGACGCGATCCTGATCTCGCAGAAGCTGGTGCGGGAGGACTACTACACCTCGATCCACATCGAGGAGTTCGAGATCGAGGCGCGCGACACCAAGCTCGGGCCGGAGGAGATCACCCGCGACATCCCCAACGTCTCGGAGTCGGCGCTCAAGGACCTCGACGAGAGCGGCATCGTGCGCATCGGCGCCTCGGTCAAGGCCGGCGACATCCTGGTGGGCAAGGTGACGCCCAAGGGCGAGACCCAGCTCACCCCGGAGGAGAAGCTGCTGCGCGCCATCTTCGGCGAGAAGGCCGGCGACGTGCGCGATGCCAGCCTCAAGGTCCCCCCCGGCATCGAGGGCACCATCGTCGACGTCAAGATCTTCTCCCGCAAGGGGGTCGAGAAGGACCAGCGGGCCAAGGACATCGAGCAGGAGGAGATCGGCCGGCTGGAGAAGAACATCAAGGACGAGGTGCGGATCCTCACCGAGGAGCGCAACAAGAAGGTCAAGGACCTGCTGCTGGGCAAGAAGGTGACGGCGGCGGTCAAGACGCGCACCGGCCAGGAGCTGCTCAAGTCCGGCGCGGCGATCAACGAGGAGACCCTGGAGCGGTTGAACCGCCAGGAGATCCTGCGCCTGCCGGTGGACGAGAAGCGCCTGCTCGACGCGGTGGAGATCGTCTACCGCAAGACCGATTCGCACATCGAGGTGCTGCACCGCGTCAACGAGGAGCGCATCGGCCTGCTGCAGAAGGGCGACGAGCTGCCGCCCGGCGTCATCAAGCTGGTGAAGGTCTACGTGGCGATGAAGAGGAAGCTCCAGGTCGGCGACAAGATGGCCGGCCGCCACGGCAACAAGGGCGTCATCTCGCGCATCCTGCCCGAGGAGGACATGCCCTATCTGCCCGACGGCACGCCGGTCGAGATCGTGCTCAACCCGCTCGGCGTGCCGAGCCGCATGAACGTCGGCCAGATCCTGGAGACCCACCTGGGCTGGGCCGGCATGGTGCTCGGCCTGCGCTTCGCCACGCCGGTGTTCGACGGCGCGCGCGAGAAGGACATCAAGGACCTGCTCGCCGAGGCCGACCTGCCGGCGTCGGGCAAGACCACGCTCTACGACGGCATGACCGGCGAGGCGTTCGAGCAGAAGGTGACCGTCGGCTACATCTACATGCTCAAGCTGTCGCACTTGGTCGACGACAAGATCCATGCGCGCTCGATCGGGCCGTACTCGCTCATCACCCAGCAGCCGCTGGGCGGCAAGGCGCAGTTCGGCGGTCAGCGCTTCGGCGAGATGGAGGTGTGGGCGCTCGAAGCCTACGGCGCCGCCTACACCCTGCAAGAGCTGCTCACCGTCAAGAGCGACGACGTCGAGGGCCGCAGCAAGGTCTACGAGGCGATCGTCAAGGGCGACGTGCCCGAGGCGCCGGGACTGCCGGAGTCGTTCAACGTCCTGGTGCGCGAGCTGCAGAGCCTCTGTCTCGACGTCGAGCTGCTCAAGGTCTGATCGCTCCGAGCACCGCAATGCACAATGGCGGACAGCAGTAGGAGAGCCGCCAGGAAACGGGAGGAATCCAGTTGCAACCATTCAGCAGTTTTGACAAGCCAAGGTCGCTCAAGGATTTCAACGCGATCAAGATCTCGATCGCGTCGCCCGAGAAGATCCGCTCTTGGAGCTACGGTGAGGTCACCAAGCCGGAGACCATCAACTACCGCACCTTCAAGCCGGAGCGCGACGGCCTGTTCTGCGCCAAGATCTTCGGTCCGATCACCGACTGGGAATGCCTGTGCGGCAAGTACAAGCGCATGAAGCACCGCGGCGTGATCTGCGACAAGTGCGGCGTCGAGGTGACCCGCTCGCGGGTGCGCCGCGAGCGCATGGGCCACATCGAGCTGGCCTGCCCGGTGTCGCACGTCTGGTTCTTCAAGGGCCTGCCGTCGCGCATCGGCCACCTGCTCGACATCAGCCTGCGCGACCTCGAGCGCATCCTCTACTTCGAGAGCTACGTGGTGATCGATCCCGGCGACAGCGAGCTCAAGGAGCAGGAGCTGCTCTCCGAGGAGCGCTTCCGCGAGCTGCGTGACCAGATCGGCGAGGACGCCTTCACCGCCAAGATGGGCGCCGAGGCGATCAAGGAGCTGCTGTCGCGCATCGACGTCGACGAGCTGTCCGAGGAGCTGCGCATCATCATGCGCACCGAGACCAGCCAGATCCGGCGGCTCAAGGCGGCCAAGCGGCTCAAGGTGGTGGACGCCTTCCGCCGCTCCGGCCACCGTCCGGAGTGGATGATCCTCGACGTCATCCCGGTCATCCCGCCCGAGCTGCGCCCGCTGGTGCCGCTCGACGGCGGGCGCTTCGCCACCAGCGACCTCAACGACCTCTACCGCCGCGTCATCAACCGCAACAACCGGTTGAAGAAGCTGCTCGAGCTGCGCGCCCCGGACGTCATCGTGCGCAACGAGAAGCGCATGCTGCAGGAGGCGGTGGATGCCCTGTTCGACAACGGCCGCCGCGGCCGCGTGCTCAAGGGCTCCAACAACCGGCCGCTCAAGTCGCTCTCCGACACGCTCAAGGGCAAGCAGGGCCGCTTCCGCCAGAACCTGCTCGGCAAGCGCGTCGACTACTCCGGCCGCTCGGTCATCGTCGTCGGCCCCGAGCTCAGGCTGCACCAGTGCGGCCTGCCCAAGAAGATGGCGCTCGAGCTGTTCAAGCCGTTCATCTACAACCGGCTGGAGGAGAAGGGGCTGGTCGGCACCATCAAGGCCGCCAAGGAGATGGTCGAGGCCGAGGTGGACGAGGTGTGGGACGCGCTGGAGGAGGTCATCCAGGACCACCCGGTGCTGCTCAACCGCGCGCCGACCCTGCACCGCCTGGGCATCCAGGCGTTCCAGCCGACGCTGATCGAGGGCAAGGCGATCAAGATCCACCCGCTGGTCTGCGCCGCCTTCAACGCCGACTTCGACGGCGACCAGATGGCGGTGCACGTGCCGCTGTCGCCCAAGGCGCAGATCGAGAGCCAGGTGCTGATGCTGGCCAGCAACAACGTGCTGTCGCCGGCGCACGGCCGGCCGCTCGCCGTGCCGTCGCAGGACCTGGTGCTCGGCGGCTACTACCTGACGCTGGCCAAGAGCGGCGCCAAGGGCGAGGGGCGGGTGTTCCCCGACCGCGACTCGGTGCTGCTGGCGCTCGAGGCCGGCGAGGTCGAGACGCTGTCGCCGGTGCGCATGCGCTTCAGCGGCCCGTACATCAACCTGGAGACGCAGCTCGACAAGCAGAACGTGGTGCACGCCGACCTCGACGAGCTCGACAACCAGATCATCGACACCACGGTCGGCCGCGTCATCTTCAACATGCACCTGCCGCCCGAGATCCCCTACATCAACGGCCTGCTCAAGAAGCGCGGCCTGCAGGACCTGGTGGGCTACTGCTTCATCAAGCTGGGCAACGAGAAGACCGTGCAGATGCTCGACGAGATCAAGGAGGTCACCTTCGCCTACGCCACGCGCGCCGGCATCTCGTTCGGCGTCGACGACATGGTGGTCCCCAGCCGCAAGCCGGAGATCCTCGCCCAGGCGCGCAAGGAGGTGGTCGAGATCGAGAACCAGCGCTCGGCCGGCGTGATCACCGGCGGCGAGCGCCACAACAAGATCATCGACATCTGGCACCGCGTCACCGAGCGCGTCTCCGAGGAGATGTTCCGCGAGATGCGCGACGTCGAGCGCGACACCGGCGAGTTCAACCCCATCAACCTGATGGCCGACTCCGGCGCCCGCGGCTCGCGCGAGCAGGTGCGCCAGCTGGCCGGCATGCGCGGCCTGATGTCCAAGCCCTCGGGCGAGGTCATCGAGCAGCCGATCACCGCCAACTTCCGCGAGGGGCTGTCGGTGCTGCAGTACTTCATCTCCACGCACGGCGCGCGCAAGGGCCTGGCCGACACCGCGCTCAAGACCGCCGACTCCGGCTACCTCACCCGGCGCCTGGTGGACGTGGCGCAGGACGTCATCATCAACGAGGTGGACTGCGGCACGATCGACGGCATCTACGTGTCGGCGATCATGGAGGGCGGCGAGATCCTCGAGCCGCTGCGCGACCGCATCGTCGGCCGCGTGGCGCAGGAGGACATCTACGATCCGATGACCGGCGAGCTGGTGGTGGGCGTCGGCCAGGAGATCACCGAGGCGCTGGGCAACGCCGTGCAGGCGGCGGGCATCGAGCGGGTGAAGATCCGCTCCGTGCTCACCTGCGAGGCGCGGCGCGGCGTCTGCGCGTCGTGCTACGGCCGCAACCTGGCGACCGGCCAGATGGTCGAGATCGGCGAGGCGGTGGGCGTCATCGCCGCGCAGTCGATCGGCGAGCCCGGCACCCAGCTCACCATGCGCACCTTCCACTACGGCGGCACCGCGTCGCGCGTCTCCGAGCAGTCCAAGCACATCGCCAAGAACCCGGGGCGCGTCAAGTTCCTCAACGTCTCGACGGTCGAGAGCAAGAAGGGCGCCCTGGTGGTCATCAACCGCAGCGGCAAGCTGGTGCTCACCGACGAGAAGGGGCGCGAGCGCGAGCGCTACGCCCTCACCTACGGCTCGCAGCTGCTGGTGCACGAGGGCGACGAGGTGCAGCCGGGGGCGGAGCTGGTGACCTGGGACCCGTTCACCTACGCGATCCTCTCCGAGATCGCCGGCAAGGCCGAGTTCCAGGACATCGTCGAGGGCGAGAACGTGCGCGAGGAGACCGACAAGGTCACCGGCCTGTCGCAGAAGATCATCGTCGAGGCGTCGGCCAACGAGAAGCGGGTGCCGGCGATCATGATCCGCGGCGAGACGGCCGAGGGGACGCGCGAGAAGCGCTACCTGCTGCCCTCGGGCTCGCACCTGGTGGTGCAGAACGGCCAGGACGTCTACCCCGGCGACACGCTGGTCAAGATCCCGCGCGAGACCACCAAGACCAAGGACATCACCGGCGGTCTGCCGCGCGTCGTCGAGCTGTTCGAGGCGCGCAGCCCGAAGGAGCCGGCGATCATCACCGAGATCGACGGCATGGTGCACCTGGGCGAGGTCCACAAGGGGATGCGCAAGGTGCAGGTGGAGAGCGACGCCGGCGAGGTGCGCGAGTACCTGGTGCCGCGCTCCATCCACATCAACGTGCAGGAGGGCGAGCGGGTGCGCGCCGGCGAGCCGCTGATCGACGGCGCGATCAATCCGCACGACATCCTCCAGGTGCTGGGCGAGAAGGAGCTGCAGCGCTACATGACCGACAAGATCCAGGAGGTCTACCGGTCGCAGAGCGTGGCGATCAACGACAAGCACATCGAGGTCATCGTCCGCCAGATGATGCGGTCGGTGAAGATCGAGGAGGTCGGCGACACCGAGTTCCTGATCGACGAGCAGGTGGACCGCTGGAAGTTCCAGGAGGAGAACGAGCGGGTCATCGCCGCCGGCGGCACCCCCGCCATCGGCCGGCCGCTGCTGCTCGGCATCACCAAGGCGAGCCTGTCGACCGACAGCTTCATCTCGGCGGCGAGCTTCCAGGAGACCACGCGCGTGCTCACCGAGGCGGCGATCAGCGGCAAGGTGGACGGTCTGCGCGGCCTCAAGGAGAACGTCATCGTCGGCCGGGTCATCCCCGCCGGCACCGGCATGGACCACTACCACGACTTCCACATGCAGGAGGACTTCGTGGAGACCCAGCCGGAGTCGGAGGAGGAGCTGTTCTTCGAGTTCGGCGAGGAGGAGATCCGCAGCCTGCCGCAGGAGGTGCTCGACGGCGACTAGCCGCCCGCCCGCCTGCTGACCCGTCACCAGGGCCGCCCTCCGCGGAGGGCGGCCTTTTTACGTTTGGGCTACTGCGGGGTGTCGCCGCCGTAGGTGCGGCCGAAGCCGTAGTGGGGGATCAGGCTCTGCGCGAGGTCGCGGTCGCGCTCCACGATCTTCATCACGCCGTGGGCGAGGGCGCGCAGGTCCGGGTCCGCGGTGTGCCGCAGCTCGCGGCGGAGCTGGCGCACGCCGTGGATGTGGTACTCGGCGACCATGTTGACGTAGTAGCGGTCGAACTCGTAGGTGTAGAGGCGGCCGAGCTGCCAGAGATCGCGCTTCTCGACCTGGTCGAGGTCGGTGGGCAGCGCGATTCCCTTGGCGGCGGCGGCCTCACGGATCGCGGCGTTGGTCGTCCGGTAGTCGTCGAGCAGGGTGCGGGCGAAGGTCCTGACCTCCGGGTTCCGCGAGCGCTCCTCCGCCAGCTCGGCATACCTCACCTCCGCCAGCCCCTCGCTCGCCGCGGCGGCGAGGAACGCCTGGTCCGCCGTGGGGCCCGCGGCGGGCGTGGCCCCGGCGGGGCGGTCGAGGCTGGCGCAGGCGGCCGTCAGGGTGACGAGGCCGCCGGTCAGGGCGCAGAGCAGGGATGCGGGCAGGAGGCAACGAGAAGATGTGCGCATGGCTCACCATCCTTTCGCACGGGTCTGCCGACCCGTTCCCATCCTGAACCGCTCCCCGCCTCGCGGTCCATACCGTGCGCAGGGGATATGCTGACGCCAGCCTCCGGGAGGCCCCGATGATCATCCGGCCCTACCGGCCCGACGATTTCGAGCGTCTCTACCGCATCGATCAGGCGGCGTTCCCGCCGGCCCTGGCCTACTCGCGCGCCGAGCTGCGGTACTACGTGACCGCGCACCGCGGCCGCACCCTGGTCGCCGAGGCGGAAGCTGCGGCCGCGGAGGCCGCAGCCGCTGCCGGAGCTGCCGGTACCGCCGGCGCTGCCGGCATCGCCGGCGCTGCCGAGAGCGGCCCGGGCGATCTCCAGACCCCGCGGCGGGAGCCGCCGGTGGGCTTCGTCATCGGCCGCGGCACGCACCGCGGCTGGGGGACGATCATCACCCTCGACGTCGATCCCGCCTGGCAGCGCCGCGGCGTCGGCAGCCGGCTCCTCGCCGCCATCGAGGACTGGCTGCGCGGCGAGGGCGTGCGCGTGGTGTCGCTGGAGACCCCGGCCGACGAGAGCGGCGCGCGCCGGTTCTACGAGCGCAACGGCTATCAGCTCGGGGGGCGGGTGCGCGGCTACTACCACGGCCGGCTCGACGCCTTCGGCATGGTCAAGCGCCTGGTGGACCCGGGCGCGGCCGGCTCCTGACCCGCACCGGGCGGCGCCCCCGCCGCCCTCCTGCGGGCGCCGGCGGTCTCGGCCCCGGGCCCCGGCGGCTAATCGACCGGCAGCTGGGCCAGCGCGTCGATCACCTCCTGGCCGCTGGCGTAGCGGTCCTCCGGCCGCTTGGCCAGCAGCTTGGCGATCATCTCGCTCCAGCCGGCGGGCACGTCGGGACGCAGGCTGCGCAGATCGGGAGGCGGCTGCTGGAGGTGCTGGATGGCGATGGCGGTGGAGTTGGCGCCGTCGAACGGCTCGCGGCCGGCGAGCAGGGCGAAGGCCAGCACGCCCAGCGAATAGAGGTCGGAGCGGTGGTCGATGTTGAGCCCCTGGATCTGCTCGGGGGACATGTAGAGCGGCGAGCCGAGGGCGAAGCCCACCTGGGTGAGGCGCTTGTCGAAGCCGCTCATCCTGGCGATGCCGAAGTCGAGGATCTTGAGCCGGGTGGCGGTGAGGATGACGTTCTCCGGCTTGAGGTCCCGATGCACCACGCCGAGGGTGTGCGCCTCCTGGAGGCCGGAGGCGATCTCGGTGAGGATCGTCCTGACGCGGGCGAGCTTGGGCACCTTGGCCGGGTCGATCAGGTCGGCCAGGACCTGGCCCTCGAGCAGCTCCATGATGATGAAGATCCACCCGTCGTGGCGGCCGAGGTCGAAGACCCTGACCACGTTGGGGTGGGTGATCCGGCGGCAGATCTGCACCTCGCGCAGCAGCCGCTCGGCGTCCACCGAGCCGTCGTCGGGCTGGCCGAGCAGCATCTTGATCGCCACCTCTTCGCCCAGCTCGAAGTCGAGCGCCTTGTAGACCCGCCCCATGCCTCCCTGGCCCAGCTCGGCGAGGATCTGGAAGCGGCCGGCCAGCACCTGGCCGACCGCCAGGGTGCCGATGGCGCCGCCGCGGCCGGCCGCCGCCGCGGGGGCCGGCGGCCGGTGGGAGAGCGGCGCCGC